>JACQVA010000013.1 GCA_016210005.1 Deltaproteobacteria bacterium
GTGCGGCGCAGGGGCATGCGGGCGCACCACGGCGCAACGGTCGCGGCGCGATCGTGAAGACGCAGGGAGTGGGTGGGTGGGAGAATCCGCGGGTGATCATGACGTGTCGTGTGCGGCCGCCAGACGCTGTGGACCATCACGGCGGGCGGGGGGCAGGAGTTCCAGCACTTGCAGCGGCCCGCCGCAGTTGGGGCAGGTGGGCGCCGCTGACATCGCCGTGCCGCTCGCCGCGTTCGTCCTCGCGGCGTGGTCGCAGCACACAGAAGTCCTTGGGGTTGCCCATCGTGGTTTCGACGAGAATGATACTGCCGGCTTTGTCGTACATCTTCTTCACGGAATTGCACGAGGAGCACGGCCTTGGCCTTCGCGCTTGCTCCCTCCGCTCGGCTTACGTACAGTGCGCGCACCATGGTTTACGGGGCTGCTGGTCGCTGGTGTGCGTTGGGATAGATGTGCCGTGTGGCTCCGGCGGAGCACGTGTGCTCGCTGGTCATGTGCTCTCAGCGAAGGTGGCAGTTGGTGGCAGCCGGGAAGGTCGAGGTGAGTTAAGCACCTGATTTTCCTACGAGCCGGGGTGGTGGAATTGGCAGACACACAGGACTTAAAAGTCCGGTGGGTTTCTTGACCCGCGGACACCTTTTGTACACTAATGCGAGCCTGCGGGCGTGGCGGAATGGCAGACGCAACGGACTTGAGTCAAAACTTGAGTGCTCGCCGGGAAACCGGCGATGCAGAACTGCCCAAATTCGGGGAACCCTGCGATGGCAATCCCGAGCCAAGCCCGGCGTATAGCCGGGAAGGTGTAGAGACTAGACGGGCAGCACCTAACCCCCGGATTCTTCCGGGGCACGGTGAAGGGATAGTCCAGACCGCAAACCTGTACGCGTACCGAGCGGAACGCGGCAGGGCGGCGAAAGCCGTAGACGGTACGAAAATCCGTTGAGCGAAGGCTCGTGAGGGTTCGAGTCCCTCCGCCCGCACCATCTCTCCCGCTGTCGAAACAGCGGGCTACCATGCGTCCGCCCGGCCGGAACTGTTCCCGCATGTTTCGCACCTAGGTGGACATGATGAGCTTCGCGTACTGGCCAGCGTTCCGCTCGGCTCAGGTTATTGGTCGAGACGGTTCGTGGGCTGACCGAACGCCCGAGGGGCGCGCCAGTGATCCGCGGAGTTTAATCGCTCGTGGGGGTTCAAGCCCCCATCGCACTATTGCCCTTAATAGAATCAGCTATTTATGAGGCGCAGCAAATTTCGGTTCGGGGGCCAAAAGGGGCACCGGATCGGCCTCACGAATGGCGATGCCGATGATGGAGGTCCGGCCAGTGCGGGTGCGCGTGCGCCAGCGGCTCGTGCTCGTGCCAGTGCTCGTGGATCAGGGGCGCCGTCTCTGCATGATCGTGGCTGTGATGCTCGTCGTCGTCCCGATGTGCGTGCGTGTCCGAGAACGGGTCGTGAACGTGCGCGTGCCCGTGCCGAGCGGCAAACATCACGCCAATTCCCGTTGCCATCAGCAACGAGGCCGTGAACTGGGCAGCCATCAGGGGCTCCCCGAGCAGCACTGCCGAAACCACCACGCCGAAGAATGGCGCCGTTGCGAATAGGAGTTGGCTGCGCGTCGCTCCGAGGTGCTGCGCAGCGCTGACGTACAGGAACGATGCTGGCGCTGTAGGAGAATGCACCGACTGCCAGTGCCAGTCCGGTGGCGAAGGAGGACGCGACGAAGCTCTGCGCAGTAACACCCAAGAGCAGGTTCACCGTACCGGCGACGCTGCATTTCCAGACCGTCGCTCGCGTCGCGCCCATGCCGTACATGATGCCGTTGCGGGTGGCGATGCCGAAGAGTGATGAACCCGATGATGGCCGCGACCGAAAGCACGCCGCCGGAGAGAAATACACCCGCCACGCCGCCGATCAGGGCAAGCGGCAGGTTCGCCATCACCAGGGCGGCGTCCCGGCCTGAGGCGAACGCGACGAAGAGCATCAGGAAGATCGCTACCACCACCGTGGCGGATTTTCACATCGGCGCGCGTTGACGGGGCCGTTGTCCGCCGATGGCCTGACGCGTGTGCGGTGGTGCTCGTGGTCGCCGCGGGCGACGCCGGCGGTGGCAACCCCCGACAATGGGAGATTCAATCGTTGCTCGAATGATTCAATTGCGATATCAGCTCAAGCATGGCAGCCGCCGAGGAGCGCTGGTTGTTGCTGATCCACCAGCTACCGCCGAAGCCCGACTACTTCCGCGTCAAGATCTGGCGCCGCCTGCAACGGCTCGGGGCCGTTGCAATCAAGAACTCTGTGTACGTGCTGCCGCGGAGCGACCAGTCCCAGGAGGACTTTCAATGGATCGTCCGCGAAGTCACGGAGGGTGGCGGCGAGGCTTCCGTCTGCGCGGCTCGCTTTGTCGATGGTCTATCCGATACACAAATCGAGGCTCTCTTCCACGCCGCCCGCGCCGCCGACTACGCCCAGATCGCTGAGGAGGCCCGCACGATCGCGGCCGAGTTGCCGGCCGAGCACGCGAGCAGTAACGATCAAGCCACCGCCTTCCACGCCCAGGTAACCCGGCTCCGGAAGCGGTTCGCGGAGGTGGCGGCACTCGACTTCTTCGACGCCCCCGGCAGGGAAGCTACGGCAGGGCTTCTCCAAGCCCTAGAGGCGCGCGTGCAAAGCGCAGACACCCCCACGGAGAGGGTGCTCATCGATCCCACAGAGCTCCGCGGTCGTACATGGGTCACGCGTCGGGGCATCCACGTCGATCGCATGGCGAGCGGGTGGCTCATCAAGCGCTTCATCGATAGTGCCGCGCGCTTCAAGTACGTCGCCACACGCGAATACCGCCCCGGAGCCGGCGAACTGCGCTTCGACATGTTCGAGGGCGACTTCACCCACGAAGGCGACCACTGCACTTTCGAAGTACTGCTCACGCGCTGCGGCATCACCGACCCTGCGCTGCGACCGATTGCCGAGATCGTCCACGATATCGACCTCAAGGACGGCAAGTTCGGGCGCGCGGAGACCACCGGAATCGACAGGCTCATCGCGGGCATCGCGATGGCGCACAAAGAGGATGAAGACCGCCTCGAACGTGCACGCGCAGTCTTCGACGACCTGTACGAGTACTACCGGAGGAAACGCGCATGACGCAGCCAGCCAGTTCCGATCTCACGCGCCGCCAAGCTCTCCAGCTGCTTCTCGCGAGCGGCGCTGCGACAGGGCTCGTCGGCCTCATCAACGGAGGACACGCAATGGCTGACCCAACGGTCCCGATCGGCCCCGCGCCTGCCTACCGCGGGCGCAACGAGGTCAAACCTCTACCGTTCCCTGCCGACAAGCTCACGGGCCTCTCCGAGAAGCTCATCACCTCGCACCACCAGAACAACTACGCCGGTGCCGTGAAGCGACTGAACCAGATTCAGCAACAGCTCGGCTCGCTCCCGCCCGACGCGGCACCTTATCAGGTCGGCGCGCTCAAGCGCGAGGAGCTCATCGCCACCAACTCCATGATTCTCCACGAACTCTATTTCGGAAACCTCGGCGGCAACGGGAAACCGAGCGGCGCAGCGGTCGACATGCTCAAAGTCGAGTACGGCACCTTCGAGGCCTGGGATCACGAATTCCGCCTCGGCTGCCTATCTCTCGGCGGTGGTTCCGGGTGGATGATCCTCAGTTACGATCCACACAACGCGAGTGTGCACAGCTACTGGGCGGCCGACCACACACACAGCCTGGCCGGTGGTGTGCCCCTGCTTGTCATGGACATGTACGAGCACGCCTACCAGATGGACTACGGCGCCAACGCCAAGGGTTACGTCGACGCCATTTTCCAGAACATCAACTGGGACGAAGTGAACAAACGCGCAGAGCGGGCGCGTCGACAGGTCGGTTGAAAGAGGGAACATCATGGGTGCCCCGTTTACAATCTCAGGGCTCGCACTGCTGGTGGCGTCCGCAGCCATTGCGGGAAGCGTCACCCACGTCAACTTCGACTCGTTCGCCACAGGTCAACCACCGCAGGGCTTCAGCACGGCGCTCACCGGCGGCGGTGGCCTCGTCTCCTGGGTCGTGCAGGAAGACGCAACGGCGCCGAGCGCCGGTAAAGTGCTCACGCAGACGAGCCGCGACACCACCAATTCTCGCTTCCCCCTTTGTGTCTACGACGCGATCGCTACGATTGATCTGAGTGTGTCGGTCCGCTTCAAACCTATCTCCGGCACTGTCGATCAGGCCGCCGGAATCGTGTGGCGCTATCAGGACGCCAAGAACTATTACATCGTTCGCGCCAACGCGCTGGAGAACAACGTCGTCCTCTACAAGGTAGAGAACGGCAGCCGTAGCGACCTCAAGCCCGCCGGAGCGTGGCCGCTCGCCTACGGCAAGAAGGCACCGGTGCCTGCCGGCCAGTGGAGCACGCTCGCGGTAGTCGCCCGAGGAGCACGCTTCGAGGTGCATCTGAACGGCGAACATCTCTTCGACGTCGAGGACACAACCTTTCCGAGTGCCGGCAAAGTCGGTCTCTGGACCAAGGCCGACAGCGTGACCTCGTTTGACGACTTCGCGATTGAGCCACTGGATAGTGCGAAGCCATGAACCAAACGATTGCCAGCCGTCACGACGAGCAACCCGCCATCGTGCCCTGCACGCTGAACCAACTCCTATTCTACTTTCTGCATCTCGGCACCTTCGGCTTTGGCGGCCCGATCGCGCTCGCCGGTTACATGCAACGTGACCTGGTCGAGAAGCGACGCTGGATCTCGAAGCAGGACTATGTCGAGGGTCTCGCGCTGGCGCAGCTTGCGCCCGGTCCGCTCGCCGCCCAACTCGCCATCTACCTCGGTTGGGTCCGTGCCGGGAATCTCGGCGCCACGCTCGTGGCGGGCGCATTCGTCCTGCCGTCGTTCGTCATGGTGCTGGCCCTCTCGTGGCTCTACCTGCGCTACGGCGGTCTCTGGTGGATGCAGGGTCTCTTCTACGGGATTGGGGCGGCCGTGATTGCCATCATCGCGCGCAGCGCCTTCAAGCTCGTGCGCATGACGCTCAGCCGCGACGCGCTTCTGTGGGGTATCTTCGCGCTGAGCGCCGTCGTCACGGCGTGGACCGAGTCGGAGGTCGTGTGGCTCTTCGTACTCTCCGGCCTCGCCGTGCTCGTCCTACGCGCTGCGCCGCGGCCCGCTGCCGCAGCCGTCTTCGTGCCGTGGTTCTTCACTGGCCTCGACGGCCCGGCACCGAGCAGCACGCTCGCCACCATCGCCTGGTACTTCGCGGAAGCGGGCGCATTCGTCTTCGGGAGCGGACTAGCGATCGTGCCGTTCCTGTACGGCGGTGTCGTGCAGGACTTCCACTGGCTCACCGAGCAGCAGTTTCTCGACGCAGTCGCGGTCGCCATGATCACCCCCGGCCCCGTGGTCATTACCGTCGCCTTCATCGGCTACCTGGTCGCCGGCCCCGCCGGGGCCACCGTGGCCGCCATCGGCGTGTTTCTCCCCTGCTACCTCTTCGTGGTCATCCCGGCGAAGTACTTCCGACAGTCGGTCAACAACCGCCACGTCAGAGCCTTCGTTGACGGGGTGACGGCAGCTGCGACCGGTGCGATCGCCGGTGCGGCATTCGTACTCGGCCGCCGCGCGATCTTCGATATCCCGACGGCGCTTATCGCGCTGGTAACGCTGGTGGTACTAGCACGAGTCAAAAAGATCCCGGAGCCGCTGGTGATCGCCAGCGCCGGGGTCGCCGGACTGATGCTCAATGGGGGGATCGCCCCCTAAGAGGAGGACGACGATGATTATCCGCAGCTTCAGGGCGGCCGTCGCCGCAACCGTTGCGCTCGCCGCATGTACATTGGTGTTGGTCCCACAGGTGGCTGGGCAGGACACGCCGCCTGCAGCCGTGGCCTGCGCGTACGTGACGAGCTTCGGCGGTGAGGATGTCTGCGCGATCGAGGTACCGAGCGGTAAGGCGCTGGGCTGCGTGCGGACAGGGGCGAAGCCGCACGGGGTGGCTGTGGCGGCCGACGGGCGTCGAGTCTACGTCTCAAACGAGGGGGCGAATTCGGTTGCGGTCGTTGACGCTTCAGCTCTGCGCGTGACCGCGGAGGTGGCCGTAGGCCGCGCACCAAATCAGCTGGCGTTGACCCCCAAGGGCGACCGCTTGTGGGTCACGAACAATTCGGACTCGACCATCTCCGTGATCGACACGGAGCGCCTCGCGGTCGAACGAACGCTCCCGGTTGGCCGAGGACCGCATGTGGTGGTGACCAACGGCGCTCGCAACATCGCCGTCGTCACCTCCGAAGGCGATGGCGCCCTTGACGTGTTCGATCTCACGACCTTGAAGCCGCTCTCCCACATACCGGTGTTCGCCTTTCCTCGCGTGCTGGCGGTGACACCCGCGGGCGACACGGCCTATCTGACCGTCCGCTGGATCAACGGGGCGCTCGTCGTCGACCTATCGGGCCGCGGCCCGCGTGAGCGCATCGCCCTCGGCGAGACGCGCTTCGCGCCGGAAGGAAAGGACGCCCACGGTCTGGCTTTGACCCCGGACGGCGAAACGGTGCTGCTCACCACGCAGATCACGAACGAGCTGACGTTCGTCGATGCGAAGACGCTCGCGGTCGAGGGGGCGTGCACGTCGGACGGAATCCCAACTGGGTGGAAGTGACGCTCGATGGCCGCTACGCGGTCGTCAGCACCACAGACGACGATTCGGTATCGATCGTCGACGTGCAGACGCGGCAGGTGACGGCTGTAGTCAAGGTCGGCCGCCAACCGAAGCGGCTCGCGGTAGGTCGGTGTGGCGAGCGGCCGTAAGCAGCTGGGCCGGCGTGGCCGCGGTGGCGGGAGCTGTGCTGGCGGCCGGACCGCGTGGAGTCCAGGCGTATCGGCCATTCGTGTCAACCGACGCATCGGTGGTCGCGCCGACACAGCTGGAAGTGGAGCTTGGCTACTTCACCCTCGAGCGCGTGGGCGGACAGATCTCGTACACAACACCCGACCTGGTGCTGAACTACGGGCTCGTGAATGCCGTCGAGATCGTGGGCGAGTTCGGGATCGAGCAGCCGCAGGAGACAGGTGACGTGGCGGACCCGGGCCTCTTCTTGAAGGCGGTGCTTCGACCGGGAGTGTTACAAGGAGCAGGTGGAATCAGCGTCGCGATGGAGGCGGGTCCGCTGCTGCCGTCGACGAAGGAGGGAGAACGAGGAGTCGGATTCGAGGGCCTTGGGATTGCGAGCGGACGCTGGTCCGACCTTACCTTCCATCTCAATGCCGGTGGCGGCGTGGATCGCTCAGCGAATGATCCGTTCGCTCTATGGGGCGCGATCGTAGAGCTGCCCGCGTTCGAGAGCGTGCGCGTCGTGGGCGAGGTGAACGGCGAGAGCACACGGGGGCAGTCACCGGTAGTCTCCGCTCTCCTCGGCGCCATCTGGAACGTGCGCTCGGCTGCGATCGACGGCGGCGTGCGGCGCGGCCTGACACCGGCTGCGCCCGACTGGGAGCTTACGCTCGGGCTGACGTTCAGCTTCAGCACCCCGGAATTCTTCGCAGGCATCAAGGAGCGAGAGCGATGATACGCAAGTGGCAAGCGACGCTGGCGGTGCTGCTCATGACCATCGCGCGGATCGCCGCGGCGGACGAGGTCGTGGTCTACACGTCGGTCGACGAGGTCTTCGCGCGCCCCATCGCGCGCGGCTTCGAGGCGGAGAGCGGCATCACGGTGCGCCTTGTGCCCGACACGGAGGAGACCAAGAGCACGGGCTTGGTGAATCGCCTGATCGCGGAGAGAGCGCGACCGCAAGCAGACGTGTTTTGGAGCGGCGATCCCGTGCGCGCCGCTGTACTTGCGCGGAAGGGTGTATCGGCGCCGTATCGCTCGCCGCAAGCCGACGGCTTGCCGGCGCAGTTCTCCGATCCGAACGGACACTGGATCGGATTCTCGGCCCGGGCACGAGTGCTCATCTACAACCGCACCCTGGTGCCCGAGGGGCAAACACCCACTTCGGTTATGGATCTGCTCGCACCGCGCTTTCGAGGCAAGGCGTGTCTTGCCAATCCCCTTTTCGGAACGACCTCAATGCATGCGGCGGCGCTGTTCGCCGTGCTCGGTGAGGAAAGAGCCCGGGCGTTCTTCGAGGGCTTTACCGCGAACGGTGGAAGGATGCTGTCCTCGAACGGCGAGGTGCGCCGGCGAGTAGCCAACGGCGAGTGCGCCGTGGGCATCACCGACACGGACGATGCAAACGTCGCACGCCTGGAGGGCAAGCCCATCGGCGTCGTGTTCCCCGACGCCGATGGCATCGGCACGCTCGTGATCCCAAACTGCGCCGTACTGATTGCCGGCGCGCCGCACCCAGCAGCCGCACGGCGGTTCATCGACTACCTCCTGCGTCCGGAGAGCGAGCGGGCACTGGCGGAGAGCGCGGCGGCGCAAATGCCGCTGCGCGCCGACGTGCCTGTGCCAGAGGGCGTCGTGCCCCTCTCGCAGCTCCGGCCCATGCAGGTGGACTATGGCGTCCTGGCTCAGCTTCTCGAAACTCTCTCGCGCGGCTACCTGAAGGACTGGGTCGATCGCGCCAACTCACAAAGGTGAGAGCGTTACGTCAGATGACGGGTGCGAAGGCCCCGGTTGGGTCATGATCAGCAGTTTGGCTTTGGAGCGGCCGGGGCGATGGCGCGCCGGTGGCATCGGGTTACTCCTGGGCTTGATCGCCGCGCCGGATGTGCTGCTGCTCTGGTACGCGATGGGTGACGGCGCGGTAGGATCGTCGTTCGTACAGTCGATCGGGCGGAGCGCCTGCATTGCTGGCAGTGCTGGGCTCGTCGGGCTGATGTGCGGGCTGCTGTTGGGAGTCGGTGCAGCCCTCTATCGATTCCCGGGCCGCGCCCTGCTTTTGGCGCTGGTAACGCTGCCCTTGCTCGTCCCGTCGTTCCTGTGGGGGATCGGCTGGTCGTCTTTGGCGGCTGCACTGGGCGTGCCGCTCCTGCTCTCCGGGCTTCCGGCGTGCGTCCTGGTGTTGGCTGCAGGGCTGGTTGTGCCGCTGGTATTGCTCACGGCTTACGCCGCGACGGCAGCGCTGACAGGGTCGCAGGTAGATGCGGCGCGGCTCGCTGGGGGAGAACAGGAGGTGGTGTGGCAAGCTAGTCGGAACGCGAGCGCACCGGCGCTGCTTGCCGCAGCGTTGGGCGGGGTCCTAACACTCGCCGACCCGGGACCCGGGCAGATTTTCGGAGTGCAGACGGCGGCCTCCGAAATTCTGACGAGCTTTGCTGCGCTCTACGACTTCGGCCTCGCGGTTCGGCAGTGCGCGGTTCTAGCAGGACTCGTTCTCGTGGGCGCGGTGCCACCCGCACTCCTTGCCACAGCGCGCTTCGCAGACGATCTCCTGGCCAAGCAGACACGCCAGGCGGTCCCTGTGACGCATGAACGCTCGGCGGTGCTCATGGTGGGCGCGATGGCCGTTCTGGCGGTTACGGCGACTATCTTGCCGACCGTCGGGTTGTTGTTGCCGATGGTTAGTGCTGGACCAGAACTCCTGCCGCGGACGGCGCGCGATCCGTTCCAGATGAACCACCCGGAGCTGGTGCTCTTCGGCGCAGCCGCGGAAGTTGGGCGGACTGCCGCAAACAGTTTCCTCTACGCCGGCGGCGCGGCGGTCGTGGCGATGCTGCTCGGCATCGGGGCGGCGGTGTGCGTCGGGCGCTTTCCACGCCTGCGGGCAGCCTGGCTGGCCGCCATGTTGGCGCTCTTCTGTGTGCCACCGGCTCTACCGGCGCTCGGCATCGTGGCTCTCGCCACGAGCGCGCCAGCTTGGGCAGATGCGTTGCTGCGTAGCCGGCTGACGGTTTGTGTAGCGCTCGGGCTACGCCTCGTGCCGCTGTCGAGTGTGATTGCCCTCCGCGCCTGGGCATCGACGTCCCCCTCGTGGGCGATGGCGGCGGCGTTGCACGGCGTCCCTTTGCATCGCTATGCGGCGCGCGTCCTGGTGCCGGTTCTGCGCCCGGCTGTCGGCGTCGGGCTGCTTCTCGTCGCACTGCATCCGCCGACATCGCAACGGTCTTGCTCGTGCATCCGCCCGGCGAGTCCTCCCTGCCGCTCACGATCTTCACGGTCATGGCAAACGCACCGGAGATGTTGGTGTCGGCGCTCTGCCTCGTTTACATAGCCGGCGCTGCAGCCGTGCTGGGGTGTCTCTGGGTGTTGAGCGGAGCAGCTGAAGTATGAAACGCGCGGATCTCGAGTTGCGCGGGGTCTCGAAGCACTACGATGGACGGCTCGCGTTGGACGACGTCTCGCTGCGAGTCGAGCCGGGCGACCACACCGCCATCGTCGGTTCATCCGGGTGCGGCAAGTCGACGCTACTGCGAATGGTCGCGGGCCTCGAGGCCCCCTCGAGCGGCCAGGTTCTCCTGGGTGGAGAGGTGGTCTCCGATACCCAGCGCATTGTTCTGCCGCCGCACCGGCGGGGCATCGCCATGGTGTTTCAGGACCTGGCGCTGTGGCCAAACCTATCCGTGTTGGAGAATGTCCTGCTCGGACTCGGGGGCGCGGAGTGTTCGAAGGCGGAGCGCGCGGTCCGCGCCGCCGACACCCTGGCGCTTTGTGGAATTCCTGATCTCGCAGACCGCAAGCCCGGCACACTCTCGGGCGGGCAGCAGCAGCGCGTCGCCCTGGCCAGGTCCCTTGCCGTTCGGCCAGCGTTTCTGTTTTTGGACGAACCGTTTGCCGGATTGGACCCGGTGATCAAGGCGAAGCTTTTGCGCGAGATTGCAGCGCTTGCAGGTGAGCACGCGTTCACCATCGTACTCGTTACCCACGACCCCTTCGAGGCGACCGAGCTCTGCACGATAGGGGTGTTGCTCGAGGGCGGCCGCGCAACAGAGCGCGGTAAACTGGTCGATCTCTTCCGCAAGTCGTCGGCGGAGATCCTCTGTAGCTTCCGGCAGCGTTTAGGCGGCTGGGCTGGTGCGCTCACATGAACACGTTCGCCGCAGTGGATGAGGTCGCTGCCGAGAAAGCCGCGCTCACTCACGAATGGCGATGCCGGTGATGGAGGTCCGGCCAGTGCGGGTGCGTGTGCGCTACGGCCTCGTGCTGGTGCCAGTGCTCGTGGATCAGGGGCGCCGTCTCTTCATGATCGTGGCTGTGATGCCCGTCGTCGTGCCGATGTGCGTGCGTGTGCGCGAACGGCTTGTGAACGTGCGCATGCCCGTGCCGAGCGGCGAACATCACGGCAATTCCGGTTGCCATCAGCAACGCGGCCATGAGTTGGGCAGCCATCAGGGTCTCCCCGAGCAGCACTGCCGAAACCACCACGCCGAAGAATGGCGCCGTTGCGAATAGGAGTTGGCTGCGCGTCGCTCCGAGGTGCTGCGCAGCGCTGACGTACAGGACGATGCTGGCGCCGTAGGAAAATGCACCGACCGTTAGCGCCAGTCCGGTGGCGAAGAAGGACGCGTCGAAGTTCTGCGTCGAAGCACCCAAAAGCAGGTTCACCGTACCAGCGACGCTGCATTTCCAGAACGTCGCCCGCGTCGCGCTCATGCCGTCGATCAGCGCCGTCAGGTGGTTGTCGAGCCCCCAGCAGAGGCAGGCCAGACTCACGAGCAGGACCGCAACGGCGCCGCTCCCGATCTCGGCCCCCGCCAGGATTATTCCCCCTACCGCGACACCGCCGATGCCGATCCACCCCGACCATCCCAGGCGCTCGCGGAAGAACAGATGCCCCAATACCGCCGTCGCAACGAGCTCCATGTTCAACCAAAGCGATACCGATGTTGCTGATGCGAGGCGCAGGCCGATCAATCGTGTGCCGTTTCCGGCGCACCTCCGTGTTCTTCGCCAGGAGCACGGTTTCAGGGCCGGGGTTTTCGCGCGCGGCGATGCACTCGCGCACGAGGAGGTCGACCCATTCCCGGTCGTCGCGGATCACTTCGGCGATGACCACGCGATCGCCCGTCTTGACCGCGCGGCCCCGCCGGTGGCGGGATTTTCGCCAAATGCCCTCGGTCCAGCGGATCACGTCCGCCTCGATAGATCCGCTACTGCAAGGAATCCACTCCGCCGCCATGCCTATGCTCCGCCCTTCCAGGGGTCGCCCGGCAGGAGTTCGATGAGGCGGGTAGACACCATCGGGGCTGCTGTCCCGATATCCCAGGCAAACCCCGCTGCGAGCAAAGGACCGATGTCCGCCGTGAATTCCGGATCGCCCAGCTTGCCGGCGATATTCCTCTCGAACAGGGCACGCGTGATCTTGTGCCCCTCCCGCTCGGGTGTGCGACAAATCTGTGGGTAGCGGGCATCCGTGCTGAAGAAGCCGACGGAGGGTCTACCATGAAGAACATGAAGGGCACGAAGAGGGAGTTCAGCGAGCTTTCGAATCGAGTCATTGGCTGTGCGATCGAAGTTCATCGGGTCCTTGGCCCTGGGCTGCTCGAATCTACCTATCAACAATGCCTTGCCAGGGAGCTCACGCTGAATGGAATCGGCTTCAAGCTCGAACATCCGCTGCCGGTCGAGTACAAAGGTATCCGTTTGGACTGTGGCTATCGAATCGATGTTCTCGTCGAAGACGAGCTGATCCTCGAGCTCAAGAGCGTCGATGAAGTCTGCGGTATCCATCAGGCGCAGCTCCTGACCTATATGAAGTTGGCGGGAATCAAACAGGGATTTCTGATCAATTTCAACGTTGCGCTCTTGAAAGACGGTCTCCAAAGCTTCGTTTTATGACGTGATTGGGCCTTCATGTCCTTCATGCTCTTCATGGTGAAAGCAAACCGGGGCGCATCTTGATCCAGGCTCTCCATCCGCCACCTCCGGGCGTCTGACCGCAGGCTACTATCAGACAGCCCTTGCAGAACATGGGTTTTCCGAAGTTCCCCACAATCATGTCGCACACCCCTCCCGCTCCGTGTACTGCAGGAATGCGGCGACGATACGGTCAGGGGCGACGTCGGGTTTTTCCAACGCCGTCGCCAGGTCGAACAGGTCGCGGCCCTGCTTGCGCTAGCGCTTCCCGCAGGAGCGGATGCGAGAAAATCTCCACGAGCGCCCGGCTGATCACCAAGTCCTGCTCCACCTGGAAGTCCTGGACCCACGGCGCTTCCGACCGCCACGAGGTGATGTAATCCCGCGGGATCATAGCTCGGCCTCGACGCGGGCGTTGACGTAGAGCTTCCAGCCCTTGTTGCGCGCTCGCTTCCGCGGCGCCTTCGGCAGGAGAACGGCCGATTTCTTCGCGTGACCTCGGACGTACTCCTTGAGCGCCGCCGTCTTCGCGTCGAAGCCGAGGTGCTCCAGGATGTACCCAAGCCGTTGCGCCCAGGGGACCGGCGCCGTCGCTGCCGCGGCGGCAAGTTTCGCGGAGTCGATCCGCTCCGCCAGTTCAGAGAGAACCGTCGCCACCTGTCCGAGGCCGCCCGCGTGCTCGACGTAACCGGCAAGGTCCAGCGCCGTTGCCTCCGACGACGACACCGTGATCGCGCCGCGCGGCGTGTTGAAGTCTTGAACGGGTACGTCCGCGAGACGCTTGCGGGCGATGAATGCGACCCGCACCATGCCGCAGGCGATCGGTCGGCGGTTCTTGGCCAGAAAGACCTGGAACTCCTGTGGCCGCTGATGCGCCGCGCCGTGGTACTGCGCGGCCGACAGCAGCCCCGCGTAGTAGCGGAGATGCAGGTGCTCCATCAGCGTGGGGATGAACTGGTCGGCGGGAAGGCAGCCGAGTACGCGGTATTCCGGCGGGACGATGACGTAGAAACCCCGCGCCGGGGAGGCGAGGAGCTTTTGCTTCGCGAGGCGATTCAGGGCAAGTTTCGCTGCGGCGGCCGAGACGCCAAGAGCCGTTTGGACATCCCGAGAGGCGAAGTGGTAGCGCCCGCTTGCGGCAAGCCCCTCGATGTAGTCCCTGGCGTGGCGGAATTCTCTTTTCACTTGCATAAGGTATCAGCTTCTGATACTTTCCGCAAGCGGAACGTTATTCATGGCAAGTTTCCAGATGCTGGCAGTCCAGAAAGCCGCTCGATCATTGCGTTTTTCCGGAATTTGCACACTTGCTTACACACTTTCACATAGCGCAGCTAAAACGCCTGTAAATTCGGGTTGTTAGAATCATCGTGTTGGGACTTAAAATCCTGTGGGGGTTTCCCCCGTACGGGTTCGATCCCCGTCCCCGGCATTCCCGTCCTCAAGCACTTTTCCGCGGTGAACCGGACGTCCCTCGCTGAAGGTCTCCAGTTTTGACCCTCCGGTGGCCTCACGGCGGTACTCCGGTTCCCGGGAGTCGGCCTCCAACAGAAGCCGCAGCTGCGCTTCTGCGCGGTCCCGTACGAACTTCCCGTAGTGGCGGCTGCGGTCGATCATCACCGCGCTCGTCCCGCAGTACTCGGCGACGAACTTCGGATTGAGCCCGACCGTCAGCGCCCTGCTGATGAACGTGTGGCGTAGAACTTCCTGGGGCGAATGCCGAGACTGCGCAGTGCCCGTTGGAAGCGCGCCGACCGGTGACGTCAGCACGGCTCGGCTTCCTTGCGATACCGTGCCTCATTGCGGCGTGACCGTGCCGCGGTCGGCGTCGACGGCGACGTGCTGGCCGTTGCGCAGCCTGCGCGTGGCGCCGCTGATGCCGAAGACCGCCGGAATCCCCAACTCCCTGGCGACGACCGCGGCGTGGCACATCAAGCCGCCGACTTCCATGACAACGGCTGCGGCGCGTGGAAACAGCGGCGTCCAGCCGGGGTCAGCGAACTCCATGACGATGACGTCACCGTCGCTCATTGCCCGTGGATCGGGCTCGCGCAGGATGCGCACCGGCCCGGAGGCGGTGCCGGCCGACACGCCCGTGCCGTGCAGGCCGCCACCGTCATCATTCACGGCCGGCGCACTTTCTGTGATAACCGGCACGCCGTCGGAACGCAGATAGTCCGGTGGCCTTTCGGCGCGGAAGCGCTCGAAGCGCGCCCGCCGCTCGGCCACACGCGCGCGCCAATCGCGGCCGCCCGAGTTGCCGGCGGTCAGCGTCTCGATCTCCGCCAGATCGAGGAAGAACACGTCGGCGCGCGCGCCCAGGTGGCCGCGCTCGGCGAAACGACCGCCAAGCTCGAGCGCGGCCTCGCGCATGCGCTGAAAGCTGAGCATGACGTAGTGCTTGGGGGCCTCGCGTAGCGGCATGTACAGTTCGACCAAGCGCGCGAGCCAGCGTAGCATCGGGCGGCGCCACCACGGAGCTGTGGCCACCGCGGTCGCCACCGCGGCGGCTCGCTCCTTCGCCAAACGATCGAGTCGCTGGCTCACTCGCTCCACCGCCGGCGATGCGAGTCCCGCCCGAACCAACTCGATGATCATGCTGGGGTCTTCTCTCCAGCGCGCGGCCCCGATGTCGAATTCCTTTGGGCCACGATGTCCGAAACGCGCCAAGAAGCCGTGCAGTTGCTCCAGCCACACGCGGCCATCCGGCTCGGCCTCGAGACGCGCGAGCAGTTCGCTGCCGGCAAGCGGATCGAGGAATATCGCCGCGAGCGGGCGGGCGGCGATGGTCAGCTCGTCGATGGCAAGCGAGATCTGCGTAGTGGGGTTGGCCGGAATCCCAGCCGCCAGTAGCCGGCTGGCTTGCGGGTAGTCGCGGAATGCGCGTAGCGCTTGATGGTATACGACGATGGCGAGGACCTCGCAGTGCAGGCCGTGCAGCGGCGCAAACTCGGCGGCACCACCGAACTTCATCTCGCCAAGTAAACCTTGATCAGTGAGCGACGACAACGGCTGCTCGCGCTGGCGCTGCAGTGTGCGGGCGGCGAAGTCTTGGAAGTCTTGCAGCGCTCGGCGCGGGCGCAGCGCAACGGCGAAGCGCGACGCCGACACCAGGTTCGCCCGCAAGGTACTCAAAAACAGCCGCGCGCGCGGCCCCGGCAGCCGCCGCGGCCGCAGTACGCCCGCCGCCATCAGCTCTCCGCACACCGCGGCCGCCTGGGGATCGATGAGCTTCAATACCCGAGGCCGCAGCAGCGCGCCCACCACCGGCCAGCCCAGCACGCCGTTCATGTTGAAATAGATGCGGCCGTGAACCAGGTCGAGGCAGAGCAGATGGGGAAAGAGCGGCGATGACCGCGGCGTACCGAAGATCACGTCGGTGATGAGCGCGTGGATCACGTCGCGCCACAGACTCCAGGTCAGCGGCAGCAAGGGATCGGGCAGCGTCTCACGCACGTTCCAGTTGGCCCATACCGTGACCGGCCCGTCATCGACACGTTCGAAAGCGCGTTCGACCTCGAAGCACTGCGGTGAGCGGGCGGCAGTAATCGCGCGCGCCTGCAGCCACCAAAGATCGCCGCTGCGATCCACTGCCCATTCGAGGTCCAAAGGCCGATTCAGCGCGGCAGCGTGCCGGGTCGCTTCTTTCGCTATGCGTGTTGCTTCACTTGGTGTGATCACCGCCGCCTCAGGCGCTCCGTCCTCCCGCGTGTCCCACGTTCCCAGGCCCGAACGGTAAACGCGCCAGCGCGCCGGTTGGGCGTGTCCCGAGACCAACCGGTCGCCGCTGCCGGCTACTGCCTCGATCACCACCGCGGCGTCTCGGCCCGACGGATCGAGCGTAAAGCAGACGCCGGCTGCACGAGGCTCAACCTGCTGCTGAACCACCAAGCCGACGCCGGGGATCGGCTCCTCGCCGGCATACGCGCGCACACGCGCACTGTCTGCCGAGGCGATGCAGCACGCGGCCGCGTCGAATGCGGCTTCAACGTCGGTCACGCCCAGCACCGTCTCGAACATGCCGGCGAATGACCGCTGCGCGGAGTCCTCCCCGACGGCGGAGGAGCGCACGGCGAGCGGGCCGCGGTCAAGCAACGCGGCCGTATGGCGGCGGAAAGCCTCGCGGGTATCGTTGCTCCACTGCCGCGGGACCAACATGGTGGCCGCGACCGCAAAGCCGGCAGGCACTTTGGCACCGGCTGCAAGCAGGCGCGCCAGGCCGCAGGCCTTGCCGCCGAAGACGGCCTCGCTCTCGGGGGCAACATCGTGCAGAGCGGTTATGCGCAAGTGATCGCCGTTCTCGGTCTCCATCGGCCGGCATTGTACCTCTCCTACCCCCGCCTTGTCGCGCTGGAACTGCGGCAGCGCCAACGCGGCGCGGCCAGGCCCGGCCGCTGAGCTGTCTGGCGCCAAAGGCGGCGCGGGGAGGCGCTTTGCGAGCCTTGCTTGCGCCAGACTCCGCGCTTGTTTATGCAAGGGCGGTAGGCGTGATCTAGAGCCAACGAGGCCAGGCGATGATTGCCTTCGACTATACAGGCGCGGACATTCCCGTTCGTACTGACCTTCGCGACGCACATCGGTTTATCTGGGAACATCTGCGCTCGCCGGGAACCTGGTGGACGGGCCGGCAGCGCGTGGCGATCGCGGCCGAGAGCCGCAACGCGACCGCTTGCACGCTGTGTCACGAGCGCAAGGCGGCTTTGTCGCCGAATGCTGTCAGCGGCAGCCACGACACGCTCGGCGAGCACGGCGCACGTCTGATCGCGTTTACGGAAGCGGTGATGAGTAACAGTGAAGCGGCCATCGCCCGCGAACGCGCCGCGCTCAGAGGCGTACTCTCGGCGGCAAGCTTCGTTGACGTGGCTGCGATCATTGGAGCGTTCAACGTCGCGGATCGTGTCGCCGACGCGACCGGGATCGCGCTCGACCCCATGCTCGAAGGCATGAGCGTGGAGCTGCGGCGCGAGTTGAACTTGGCGCGTTTCGCCTCCTCCGCCAACACTCCGGGAGCGTAGCAGTTGACTCCTACGGTTGCGGCAGCGAGGACGTGGAGCGCCCACAGAAGGGGAAAGAAATGGCAAACCCGAGCAACGGCGGCTGGCAGAGCACCGCGTGCGCGCTCTGCGCGACCAACTGCGGCTTGCAAGTGCAGGTCGAAAATAACCGCATCACCAAGGTCCGTGGCGACAAGAGTAACCCGTTCAGCCAGGGCTACACGTGCAGCAAGGGCCTCACCATCGGCAAGCTCGTGGACCACAAGCAGCGCCTGACCACACCTCTCAAACGGATGCCCGACGGCAGTTACGCACCGATCCCATGGCCGCAAGCGCTGTCGGAGATCGCGGCCAAGCTCGGCGACGTCGTCTCGCAGCACGGTGCGGAAGCCGTCGCGCTGCTGGGCGGGGGCGGACAAGCCAACCATCTGGACTTTCTCTACGCCGTCGGCTTCCTCCACCTGCTGGGTTCGCGCCGCCACTTCCACGTCCTGGCGCAGGAGTTCACCCAGAAGTACTTGGTCAACGGGCTGGTATTCGGCAGCGAGGGCCTCGACTACGAAGAGAACTGGCACCGCTCCGAGGTGATGCTGGTGATGGGCTCGAACCCGTGGATGAGCCACGGCTTCCAGCAGGCGCGGGTTGTCATCCGAGCGCTTGCGAATGATCCGCAACGTACGCTGATCGTGGTCGACCCGCGACGCCATGAGACCGCCGAGAAGGCCGACGTCTATCTGCAGATTCGCCCGGGCACGGACCTCTACTTCCTGTTGGGCATGCTCAACGCGGTCGTCGAGGAAGGACTGGTTGACGACGCCTTCGTCGCCGCCCACGCGCACGGCTGGGAGGAGGCCCGGTTCGTCGCCAACCTGGTCACCCCGGGTGTGGCAGCCAAACTCTGTGACCTCGAGGAGGAAGACATCCGCGCCGTGGCGCGGCGCTTCGCCACCGCCAAGAGCGCGAGCATCCGCACTCACCTCGGCATCTGCCACGGCAAACACATGGTGGAGAACTGCTACCTGATCACGCTCCTGCACGTTATCACCGGCAACATGTGCACGGCCGACGGGGCGCACTTCCCGGTGACCTTGTTCACCGGGGCCGGGGTGTTCCGCGAGGACCAGCCGTCGCAGAAGGCGCGCACGCGCGTGGCCGGGATTGCGGCCATTCGCGGCTTCTTTCCGCCGAATGCCCTGGCGGAAGAGGTCTTGGAGGCCGGCGCGGCGCGCGTGCGCGCACTGATAGTGGAGGCCAGCAACCCGATCTGCTCGTATGCCGACGCGCCGAAGATGACCGAAGCATTCGAGCAGCTCGACCTGCTCGTGGTCGTCGACCCGGCGATGACCGAGACGGCGCGGCTGGCGCATTACGTCCTGCCGGTTCCGAGCGGCTACGAGAAGTGGGAAGCGGCCACCTTTGCCAAGGGTCACCCGGAGGTCTACTTCCACCTGCGGCCGCCGGTGGCGCAACCACCGCCGGAGGCCAAGCAGGAGTGCGTCATCTTCTACGAGCTCGCCAAGGCCATGGGCCTCGACTATCGCTCCAACCCCGCCTTCGCCGCCCTGGAAGCGGCAATCGCCGCGGGAGATCCGGCACCGGTCCTGACTATCATCAGGGGGTTGTGCACGATGTTCGCGATGACCCGGCAGCAGGAGCTGCTCGCGGCCGGTACTATCAGTGACGGCGGCAATCCTGCCGATGAGGTCTTCCAGAAGCTGCTCGATCACCCCGAAGGAGTCATGCTGTGTCAGGTGGACCCGGAACGGAACTGGGAGCAGGTGCGAACGGCCGATCATAAGGCCGTGCTCAACCCGCCGGTGATCCTCGACCTGTTCCGCCGCCTCGCGATTCCTGCCGATACCGACTTCCGCAGGAATCCGGCTTATCCCTTCGTCCTGCAGACCGGGGAGCGTACCGATTACAACGCCAACACCGTGCACCGCGACCCCAGCTGGCGCAAGAAGCAGCACGACAGCTATCTCAGGATGCACCAGTCGCTGGCGGCGGAGCTCGGTGTCGCCAACGGCGAGCCGGTTCGTCTGGTTACCGAGTACGCCGAGGCGTTGGTGCCGGCGCTGGTCACGGACGACATCTATCCTGGCAACCTCAGCATGCCGCACGGCTACGGCCTGCTCTGGGAGAACGAAAAGACCGGCCGGCTCGAGCCGGTCGGCACCAACCCACAGAAACTCGTCAGCGCTCAACACCGCGACTCACTGACTGGGATCCCGCTGCATAAATACATCCCGGCCACGGTCAAGAAGGTGCGTTGAGCGGCGGCCAACTCCTGGCGGGAAGGATCTGCGGTTTCTGGGGGCGTCGCTGGCGTGTCTTGGCTCCGCGCCAGCGCTGTGCTTGAATAGCGCCGGTGGTAGGGACGGGCGCGGTGCGGTGTCGATCCGGTGCAACACGTTGAACCCCTCTATACAATGAACTCGCTCCGCCCATGCTTTCGGGGCTTTGCCCTGACGATTGTCGTTGCGGTCGCCCTCGCCGGCGGCGCCGCGTTGGCGCGGGAATGGAAGGAAGAGGATTTCCTCCACAAGACCGGCGGTACGCACTTCATGGTGGTGGCCGGAAGGGACTGGCGAACTGCGCAATCGGTGGTCGGCAGCACACGCTTCTATCAGGTGCAACGGGGCGACACCTTTCTCGACCTCGCTCGCTACTATGGCTTGGGATACAACGAACTCGTCGAGGCCAATCCCGGCGTCGATGTATGGGTGCCGCCGGCGGGACAGATCATCTTGCTGCCGACGGAGTACATCATCCCTGAGGTCGAGCCCCGCGGGGTGGTGGTCAACATCCCCGAGATGCGATTGTATTATTTCCACCCGCGCCATGACGAGCAGGCGCCGTTGCTGGTGACAACGTACCCGGTCGGCCTCGGCCGCGACGACTGGAAGACGCCGCAGGGCCGCTTCAAGGTGCGCGGCAAGACGGTCAATCCGACCTGGGTCCTGCCCGAGTCCATCCGCGCCGAACATCGCCGCGACGGCAAGCCGGCACCGCCTTTCATCGCCGGCGGCTCTCCCGACAATCCTCTGGGCAAGTATCGCGTCGAGTTGACCCTGCCCCTCTATGGCATCCACGGCACGAACATCCCGTGGGGCGTCGGCATGCAGGTGAGCCACGGCTGTATCCGGTTGTACCCGGAGGATATCGAGCAGTTGTTTCCTGTGATCTCGATCGGTGATGCCGGCGAGTTCGTCTATCAGCCGGTGAAGATCGGCGCCCGCAACGGCGAGATCTACGCCGAAATCCACAAGGACATTTACGAGTACACGCCCGGGCCGTATCGCGAGGCCCAGCGACTGCTGCAGAAATTCGGCTGGGCCGATCGGATTGACGACCAGCGTCTGCGCCGGGCCATCGCCGAGCAATCGGGCGTGCCGATGTTGATTTCGCGTGATGCCGGCAGCGAGTCCGTGATCGAAGAACGTTTCCGTCCCCGCACCGGCCAGGCCGGTCCGCGCGGTGGCCGAACGCAGTCGGGAACCGCGCCGAATCACAAGGGTCGCACCGAAGCCGCGCCTCATAGTGCGGCTGATACCCCGCTGGTTGATGAGGCTCTGAACTAGCCGCGGAATCGCGCACCCACCTCCATCCCCGATCTTCTTCCGCCGCCCTTGACGCTGTTTCCGCTGAGGGGAGTTATCCCACTATCTTCGGCACCGCGCGTGAAGCCATGAAATGAAAGGCGGCGAGCGGATTCGAACCGCTGCATCGAGGTTTTGCAGACCTCTCCCTTAACCACTTGGGTACGCCGCCGCGCCATGGTCTGCTAACACACGGTCTGCACCCGCGCAACACTGCTCCGGCCGCCACGAATGCGCGCGAGCTAATTGACAGAGCGCGTCCGACACCAGTAAAGAGCCGGCCATGAGTACCACTACGGCACCGTGCCGCTGGGCACTACAACTGCCCGTGCTCGCCTGCTTGGCGCTGATGGGCTGCCGCCTGATCGGCTGCGGCGAGCCGTCCGAGGACTCGGGCGACGAGTCGAAGAGGCCGGTTGTTGCCGAGCGCTTGGTAGCCCCGACCGCGGGCGGCGCCGGGGTGGTGGTGGCGCCAAAGGCAGAGCCGTTCGAGGCCGACGATGACGGCGAGGATAGCCCGGAGGAACTCCGCTTCGAGGCCGAGGCCGCGCCGGAATCTGGCGGCGCGCCGCTAGATGTAGCCTTCACGCTGACGATCGAAAATCCCAGGCCAGGGCTGACGGTGCGTTGGGATTTCGGCGACGGCAGCGCCCCGGTCGGTATCAGAAACCCATCGCACATCTATCGTGACCCGGGTGAGTACACCGCCATCCTCACCATCACGGCACCGGGGGTCGAGGAAACTCGCGAATTCAACATCGAGGTAGCCGAGGAAGCTTTCGACATCGATATCGAGGTCGATCCCGACATCGGCAAGGCGCCGTTGTTGTCACACTTCACCGGCGTGGTCCCTGAAGAGATCGAGAACGATGTCACCTACGAGTGGAATTTCGGGGACGGCGCGCAAGCGACCGGCAAGGTTACCGAGCACGTCTACCGCGAGCCGGGCACCTACAACGTGAAACTTACCGTCACTCACACCAACGGCCAGCACGGCACGCGCGAGGTGGAAATCCAAGTCGACGAGCCCGACGACAGTGACGATGAGAACTCGCCGGACGAGGACGCTGAGGACTTAGGCTGACCTCAGCCCATCAACCGAAGCAACCCCAAGCGGCTCAGGGTTGACGGCCCCATCACACGCCGCTAGAAGTTGTCGCCATGTCACGTACCGGCAATTTGCTGATGGTTGTAGCCGCCAGCACAGCGGCGTTGTTGGTGGCCTCGTGCCGCTCTTGTACCGAGGCTCCTCCCCCGCGGCGCGCTCGGCCGATCGAGGGCAAGCTGCCTCCCGCTCCGCGCGCCGTAGCCGAGCCCACTGCCACGCAAGAGCCGGCCCGCTGCGCCGTCATAGCGATGCCCGAGCTTATCGAGGGCGGCGCGCCGTTCCGGGTCGAGTTGCCCGCCGAAGGCGGCTGCACCGATGGCCCGGCCAGCTTCGAGTGGGATTTCGGCGACGGCAGCGCGCGGGTCAAGCAGCAGAGCCCGACCCATGTGTACGAAAAGCCCGGTGAGTACACGGCGAAGGTCACGATCAGCGATCCCGAGGGGCGCACTGATTCCGATCGGGTGACGATTACGGTCACCCCGTAGAGAGCGCCATTTGGCGCGCAGGGTGCTTTGACAGCGCCGCTAACCTTCGCTACATTCCGAGCGTATGCGGGCGTAGCTCAGCTGGCTAGAGCGCAACCTTGCCAAGGTTGAAGTCGCCGGTTCGAACCCGGTCGCCCGCTTTCAACGCAAACGGCCCGAGTAACTTTCCTCGGGCCGTTTGCTTTCGCAGGACGCCGGCAGCTCACTTGCCTTTCCACTCGGGCTTGCGCTTCTGCGCGAAGGCCAGCACGCCTTCCATCATGTCTTCGGACCCGAACAGTGCGCCGACCAGCGGGTACGACTTCTTCATCGCCTCTTCGAGCGGCATGCCCTGACTGAGCATTGCCACCTGCTTGGTTGCCCACACCGAGGTCGGCGAGCAGGCCAAGATCTCGTTCGCCCAGCGATCCGCCGCCGCCGCCAGATCCTTCGCCGGCACGACTTCGTTGACGATGCCGAGCCGGTGCGCCTCCTCGGCCATGATGTGCTTGCCGGTTAGCATCAACCCCATGGCGATTTTCGGCGCCAGCTGCCGCGGCAACCGCTGCATACCGCCGGCCAATGCGGCCAACCCGACCCGCGGCTCGGGCAGGCCGAAGCGCGCGCTGTCGGCGGCGACGATGATGTCGGAAGCCAGCGCGATCTCGAAGCCGCCGCCGAGCGCCAGCCCGTTGACCGCCGCGATCACCGGCTTGAAGAGATCGAAACGCGCAGTGATGCCGCCGAAGCCGTTCTTCGGCAGACGCGTGCCGGCCATGCCGTGCTGCGCCGAATACTTGAGGTCGTTGCCGGCCGAGAACGCCTTCTCGCCGGCGCCGGTAACGATCGCCACCCAGCAGTTGGCATCGCCGGCGAAGTCATCCCAAATCGCCTGCAGCTCGTCGTTGGCGGGTGGATGCAATGCGTTCATCACCTCCGGGCGATTGATCGTGATGCGGGCGATGCGGCCGTCTTTCTCGTACTTGATGAACTCGTAACCCATGCGGTTCCTCCCACTGGTGTTGGCCGGCCCGGACAGGCCCGGTACCGAAGCATGAACCTATACCAAACGGCCACCGCCGCGAAAACCGGCCTACTCGCCGACCTGCAACACGCCCGCGCCGGCGATAGCGTCGTGCTTGAGGCGGCCGAGCGCTTCGTTGGCGGACTCCAACGCAAACGCCACGGTGCGAGGCCGCAGCGGTATCTCGCCGGCGATGCGCAGTAACTCCTCGCCATCTTGCCGGGTATTGGCGGTAACGCTGCGAAGATTCTTTTCGTGGAAAAGATGGCGCTCGTACTGCAGCGGCGGGATGTCGCTGAGGTAGATGCCCGCCAGCGCCAGCGTGCCGCCGTGATCGAGCGCAGCCAACGCCGGCGGCACCAACTCCCCGGCCGGCGCGAACAGCACCGCGCTGTCGAGCGGCTCCGGCGGCGGCGCCTCCGCGCCACCGGTCCATGCCGCGCCCAGCTCGCGCGCCAGGGCTTGATGTCGCTGGTCGCGAGTCATCACGAAGACACGGCAACCGAGGTGGCGTGCCACCTGAATCGCGATGTGGGCCGAGGCGCCGAAACCGTACAGACCGAGGCGGCAGCCCGGCTTGATCTCGGCCCGGCGCAAGGCGCGATAGCCGATGATGCCGGCACACAGCAAGGGCGCGGCTTCGGCATCGCTGATGGTTCCAGGCAAGGTGTAGGCGAAGTCCTCACGCACCACGGCATAGTCGGCAAACCCGCCGTCTTCGTGGTAGCCGGTGAAGCGCGCCGCGGCACAGAGATTCTCGCTGCCCGCCTGACAGCGCGCGCACGCCCCGCACGTCGAGCGCAGCCAGGCAATCCCGACACGGGCGCCCAGCGGGAAGCGCTTGGCGCCGGCACCACACTTGTCCACCAGCCCGACCACTTGATGACCGGGAACGACCTGCGGCCGCTGTGGCGGCAGTTCGCCCTCGACCACGTGCAGATCGGTGCGGCAGATGCCGCAGACCCGCACCCGCACCCGGATCTCGCCGGCCGCGGGCTCCGGCACCGGCCACTGGCGCAACGCCAACGGCCGGGTGGCGATCGGTGCCGGCTGGGTGAGCACCATCGCACGCATAACCGAGAGCGCTCGCCCTCCCGCTACCGGCGCTGCTGCTGCATCTGAATGAGGGCTTCCTGCTGCTCAGCCAGAACTTTCTGCACGCTCGGCCGCTCTTGCACCTTTCCCCACCACGCCGCCAGCTTCGGCCGGCCTTCGCTGAACGACGGCGCGCCGAGCATCGGCAGCAGCAAGTTGGCAAAGAAGATGGTCGGCGCCAGGGCGCAGTCGGCCAGGGTGAAAGCGTTGCCGAGCACATACGGGCCGGCAGGCGCCAGCATGCCCTCCAGCTGATCGAGCCGGGTGGCTACCTCCGCCAGCTTATCCGCAATTAGCTTCTGGTCCTTCTGCGCCGCCGTCACTTGCGGGAACAGCGCCCGCAGCGGTGGCTCGACGTAAAGGTCGTGAAAGCGGCTCACGCCACGCGCCCGCGCACGTCCCTCCGCATCCTTCGGGAGCAGAGGTTTGTCCGGAAACTTGTCTTCGAGGTACTCGTTGATGACCTCCGACTCGCCGATGATCTCGCCGTTGACCTCCAGTGCCGGAGTCTTGCCGAGGGAGTAGATCTTGAGGTACGCGGGCGACTTCAAGTCGCCGCCGGGGATCGGCACAATGTCGACCGGGGCCCCCTTCTCGTAGATCACCAAGCGACACTTCGAGGCGAAGTTGCTCAAGTTCATGTTGTAGAGCTTCATAGTTGCCCTCCTCGCAGATGATGTGCCGCGGAGTATCGGCCAGTGGCACCCGGAGTTCAAGCCGTGCCCGAGCACGATTGCCGCGGGTTGTTCGAGCGGCGGCGGAAGCGCTCCGCAACGCGCGCCGCCGGGCATCCCGTTAGGCGCCAGTGTGCTATAGGTCGCGCATGGCTACGGTAATGGCGACGGTATCGGTTGAAGATCGGGCGGGTGGTGTTCGTGTGCTAACGCTGTCCAAGCCGCCGGCGAACGCCATCGACGAGGCCTTGCTCACCGACTTGGCGGCGGCGCTGGCAGAGGCGCGTGCGGATGAGACGGTGCGGGCGCTGGTCTTGACCGGCGCCGGGCCGTTCTTCTCGGGCGGCTTCGACTTCGCCGCCCCCCGGCGCGATGACGAGGTCGCCCACGACCTTTACGCCCTCTATCGCGACAGCCACCTGCAGCTCTTTACGTTTTCCAAACCAACCATTGCCATGGTCAACGGCCATGCGATCGCCGGCGGCTTGGTGTTGGTGTTGGCCTGTGATCACCGGCTGGCGGTCGACGGCGACTATCGCGTGGGGCTCAATGAAGTTGCCGTCGGTGCCTCGTTTCCGCGCGCCGCCTTTGAAATCGTCCGCCTGCGCTTGGCGCACGCCGGTGCCAACGAGCTGCTGCTGGGTGCCTCGCTGTACCCGGCCAGCGAAGCCGTGCGCCTGGGCATAGTCTCCGAGCTGCTGCCGGCCCACGGGTTCGAGCAGGCCGTACTGACACGCGCGGCTCGGCTGGGCACGTTTCCCCGCGAAGCTTATGCTCACACCAAGGCGGCGCTGGTTGCCGCTGCGGCTCGAAGCATCGCGGCGGAAAGCGCCGAGGAGGCGCTGCAGGCGATGTCGGTATGGATCACCTCCGAGAGCCGCGCCGCGCGCCGCCGCCAGCGCGAGAAGCTGGGCGTGGGTTCGTAGCGCTACCCGCGCCGGGCCCGGCGCGCCCGGGCGCGCGTCGCGGTCGCGAGGCCGGCGGCCCGTTTGAGTGCGGTGAACTCCTCGGTGAAGCACCCCACCAAGTCGTGCAGGTCACTGAGCGCGTCCCAATCGGCATTGAAGCCCCAGTACAGCCCGCCGTCGTAGCTCAAGAGCGCGATCCCCAGCGCTTGATTGGCCATCATCGGAACCACCGGGTAACCTTCGAGCAGCCGGGCGCCGAGCAAATAAAGCGCCGTCGTGGGCCCGGGAACGTTGGTCACAATTAGATTGCCGGCCCACCAGCGGGTCACTCGGCGCACCAGCTCGGTGAGCAGGGCGGCTTCGGCCCAGTTGGACATGTCCTCGAACAGTTCGACGGCGTGGATTTCCTTCGAAGCCTTCAACGCCGCCGTGGTTTGCGCCACCGCTTGCAGTCGTTCACGCGGATTGCGCAGCTCCAGCGGCAGCCGGGCCAGCGTCGGCACCACGCGGTTGCCCAGTGCCGCGGCGGCGGCTGCCGGCCGGGTATTGATCGGAATGACGATGCGGAAATCGAGGTCGCTCACCGCTGTCCGGTGCGCGCGGAAGTAGCGCCGGATCGCACCGGCCACCACTGCCAGCACCACGTCGTTGACCTTGCCGCCGAGGCGGTTCTTAACGGCTTTGACTTCATCGAGGTCAAAGCGGGTCCAGTCCAAGCGCCGGTGCGGCCCGACCTCGTCGACATTGAGCGGGGTCTTCGACGCCGGCTGGAGTTTTCCGACCACCGCCTCGACCGCCCCTTCGGCGGCGTCACGGATGGCTTCGAGCGCGTGCCCGGGGTGGGCCAGCGCCGAAGCCAGGCTGCGCCCCAATGCCAGCGGCGCGGTCATGCGCCGTTGCAGCTCCCCGAGCGCAAGATCGACGGTGCGCGGTGCCGGCCGCGGCCGCCAACTCGAGCGCCGGTGGGCAGGGGCGTGGCGATCGGGCGAAAAGAGCGCGGCGAGCACCGCGACCGCCGAGACACCATCGACCATGCAGTGGTGCAACTTGTTCACCATCGCGACGCGGCCGCCTTCGAGCCCCTCGACCAGCCACAGCTCCCACGGCGGCTTCGAGAGGTCGAGCGGCTGTGACATGAGGCGGCCGACCAACCGCTTCAGCTGGCGAACACTGCCGGGTCGCGGCAACGAGGTGTGTCGCACGTGGTAGTTGAGATTGAAGCGGTCGTCGTCCACCCACACCGGGTGGTGTTCAACAGGAATGAAAGCGAGCCGCTGCCGGTGTCGCGGCACGGCATCGAGGCCGCCGGCCACGTGGGCGCGGATGCGCTCGACGTCAAGCGCGCCGCTGCTGCTGGTCAGCGGTCCGCCTTCGAGAATGCCGACCTCGCCGATGTGCATGTGAGTATGGCTCGTCTCCATGAACACCATCGAAGCATCGAGCGCTGACAAGCGTTCGTAATAGGTACGTGCCATGCCGGCTCCTCAGCCGCCGAAAAGCCACCGGGCCATCAAGCTACAGCTGCCGTTTCATGCCCCGCAGTCATCCGCCCAGGAGCGTGCGCGCGATCACCTTTAACTCCAAGATCGGCTTCACGCCTTCGAAGATCGGCAGCACTTGCGCGTCGACGACGTAGCGCGAAATAGCAAACTCTTCGGCATAACCCCAGCCGCCGTGGATCAGCTGGCCTTCCTGAGTGGTCCACACCGCCACGTCGGAGGCGAAGAGTTTGGCCATCGCCGGCTCCAGCGCTAGCGACTCGTCCTTATCCATCGCCCGCGCGGCCGCGTACGTGAGTTGGCGTGCGGCCATGATGTGCGCCGCCATGCGGCCGAGCTTGTGCTGCGTGAGCTGGAAGTTGCCGATCGGCTCGCCGAATTGCTTGCGGTCGTTGGCGTACTCGGCGCTGCGCTCCAGGCCGGCTTGCGCCAGCCCGGTAGCTCGGCCGCCGGTCTGCAAGCGGCCGGCAGCAAAGCCGCCCATCTGGAGATAGAAGCCCTTGTTCAAGCCGGCCTCCTCGCCCACGAGATTGGCGGCGGGCACGAAGTAATTGTCGAAGTTGAGCGTGAACGAATGCATGCCGCGGTAACCCGGAGTGGGATCGGCTTTGCCCACGAGCGTGCCGCCGTTGGGTTGTCGCAGCGCGAAGCTGTGGCCGTCGAAGGCCTCCTTCTCGACGATGAACAGCGACAATCCCCGCGCACCCTTCTTCAGGTCCGGATCGGTGCGCGCCAGTAACGCCAGCACGTTGGCGCGGCCGGCAAAGGTGCACCAGGCCTTGGCGCCGTTGAGCAGATAGCCCGGCTGGCCGGCCACCGCACCGGCATCGGCGCGGCATTTCACCCCCGCGACATCGGAGCCGATGTCGGGCTCGGTCACCGAGATGCCGACCATGATCTTGCCGGCGGCGATCGGCGGCAGCCACTTGTGCTTCTGCGCCGCGGTGCCGCCTTTCAATAGAGCTTTGGTGAGAATCTCCGGGCGCGTGATCAGACTGCCGGCGGCGGCCAGCGAGCCGCGCGACAGTTCCTCGGTAGTAATGATCATGGCGAGGTTGCCCATGCCGCCGCCGCCGTACTCTTCGGGCACGGACATGCCGAAGAATCCCAGCTCGCTCATCTTGGCGATGATGGCCTCGGGTATCAGCTCGTCGTGGCGATGGATGCGCTCGGCGATCGGCGCCACTTCGCTTTCCGCGAACTGGCGTACCGAGTCCCGAGTCATCGCCGCCAGCTCGTCGCCGAGCCAGCAGTGATTAGCGCCGCGCTGCTCGATCACGCGGCGGCCGATGGCGCAGACGGCGGCGTCGGCCGCGGCGGCGCGAATAAGTCTTTTGATCGCCGCCGCGCCCAGGGTCGCGTCGAGGCCTTGCTCGCCGAGGCCGAACTCGCCGGCGTGGGCATCGATCTGGGCCGCCAACCGCTGCGCCACCTCAGCGGCAAACAATGCCGCCATCGCCTCCAGGCCGGGCTCGCGCCCGGCCGCGGTCTTGGAATAGTCGAGCAGGGCGCGAGCCGCCGCCACCTCGGTGGCGGCGTAGGCGAGGCGCTCGCAGTGTACCTGCTCAGCGTCGATGTCTTTACCGCCGGCGGTGCGCCGGCTGGCGACTGCGATGGCCTCGCGCACGACCGTGTCGCTCGTGTTCACCAAATGTTCTACGCCGGCCAGATCGACCAGATTCATGCTCGCCTCCGCCATGTTCGAGACAGCTCCTTTGTCGTGCGGCAACCAAGTGCGCCAGCCGGCCGGCTTGTACCATCGCGGCAGCCCCGAGCAACGCCAGTTGTTTGCCCCCGGTTCGTCAGCTCCTTCAAGCGCGGGCAACAGCCCGACCGCTGCGCGCCGCCACCAGATCGGCGATGTCGCCGATGATGGCCGTGAGCGTCGCCTGACCGGGGGTATACACGCGCGCCACCCCCGCCCGCAGCAGCACCGGCTGGTCGCGCGCCGGGATGACGCCACCGACGAAGACCGGCACCTCGGCCAGGCCGTTGGCGCGCAGCAGCTCGAGCACGCGCGGCACTAGCGTCAGGTGCGAACCGGAGTGAATGGAGATGCCTAGTGCATCGACGTCCTCTTGCAGCGCCGACTCGACGATCTGTTCCGGGGTGAGCCGAATGCCGTCGTAGATCACCTCGAAGCCGGCTTCTTTGGCGCGCACCGCCACCTGCTCGGCGCCGTTGGAGTGCCCGTCCAGGCCGGGCTTGGCCACCAGTAATCGCAGCGGATGCCCGATTTGCGCGGCTGCTTGCTTGACACGGCGGCGCACGCCCTCCAGCGCGTCGCCGTCGCCGGAGAACGCCAGGCCTTGCAGCCCGGTGGGGGCACGATACTCGCCGAACACCTTTCGCAGCGTGCCCGCCCACTCACCTGTAGTGACGCCGGCATGGGCGGCGCGAATCGACGCCGGCATGATGTTGCTGCCCGAGCGCGCCGCCTCTTCCAGCGCACGCAAAGCGGCGCTGGCCTCGGCGGCGTTGCGGGCCGCACGAAACCCCCGCAGTTGCTCGATCTGCCGGCGCTCGGCGTCGGGATCGACCACCAGGATGCTCTCCGCCTCGGCCGCGACCAGTGGCGACGGCTCGTGGTCGACGTACTGGTTGACGCCAACGACCGCCAACTCACCGCTTTCGATCTTGCGCTGGCGTTCGGCGTGGCTCGCTACCAGCGCCCGCTTCATCACCGCAATCGCCTGCGCCGTGTCGCCGAGGCTTTGAATGCGCGCCAGCTCGGCCTCAGCGCCGTCCATCAGCTCCTTGACCTTGGCCTCGATCACGGTCGAGCCGGCAAAGATATCGTCGTATTCGAGCACGTCGGTCTCGTACGCCAGCACCTGCTGCATGCGCAGTGACCACTGCTGGTCCCACGGTCGCGGGAGGCCGAGGGCTTCGTTCCAGGCCGGCAATTGCACCGAACGCGCCCGCGCCTCTTTCGACAAGGTGACCGCCAGCATCTCGAGCAAGATGCGCTGGACGTTGTTCTCGGGCTGCTGCGCGGTCAGCCCAAGCGAGTTGACCTGCACGCCGTAGCGGAAGCGGCGCTTCTTGGCATCACTAATGCGGTAACGCTCGGCCAGATAGCGATCCCACAACCGGACGAACGCCTTCAGCTTGCAGCTCTCTTCGATGAAGCGAATGCCGGCGTTGACGAAAAACGAGAGTTGGCCGACCACCTCCGGCAGTGACACGCCCGGCCGCTGTTGCACGCGATCCAAGACCGCGAAGGCGTTGGCCAGCGTGAAAGCCAACTCCTGCACCGGCGTGGCCCCGGCTTCCTGCAGATGGTAGCTGCAAATGTTCACCGGGTTCCACTTCGGGATGTTGGCCACCGTGTACTCGATGGTATCCGCGGTCAGCCGCAGCGAAGGCTCGGGCGGGAAGATGTAGGTGCCGCGCGAGAGATACTCCTTGAGAATGTCGTTCTGCGTCGTGCCGCGCAGCGCTCGCGGGTTGGCGCCTTGGCGCTCGGCGGCGGCGACGTATAGTGCCAGCAGCCACGCCGCGGTGGCATTGATGGTCATCGAGGTGTTCATCTGCGCCAGCGGAATACCGGCGAACAAGGCCTCCAGGTCCTGGAGGTGACCGATCGGGACACCGACCTTACCGACCTCGCCCAGCGCCATCGGATCATCGGCGTCGTAGCCGGTTTGCGTCGGTAGATCGAAGGCCACGCTCAAGCCGGTCTGACCCTTAGCGAGATTGCCGCGAAACAATTGGTTTGCTGCTCGCGGATCGGTGTGACCCGCGTAGGTGCGCATCAGCCAGGGTTGCTCGCGCTCGGCCATAGCGGCGTCAGCTAACCACGCGGCTCGGTATCAGGCAACCACGCCTGCCCGTGGAAGGCCCGTGGAACCGCAGCGCGGCGGCATGCGGCTCAGGCCTCGCTGCCGCCGGGGCGGCGCCGGCGGTACAACGAGCCGAGAAACTCGGCATCGGGAGCGAACTGCTCGGCGCGGGTGACCACCGTATCACGCAGCCAGTTACTATCGTCACGATCGCAATAGTCGATGGTGAAGTGCAGGCCGCGGCTCTCCTTGCGCATGATCGCGGCAACCACGATCAGTTCCGCCACCAGCGTCAGGTTGCGCAGTTCGATGAGGTCGGCGGTGACTTTGAAGTCCCAGTAGTACTGCCGGATCTCTTCCTGTAACAGCAGGATGCGCTTGAGGGCGCGCGCCAGACGCCGATTGGAGCGGGCAATGCCGACGTAGTTCCACATCAAACGGCGGACCTCGTCCCAGTTCTGCGTCACCACGACTTCTTCATCGCTGTCACTGGCCTGGCCCGGATTCCACGGCGGGCAGCGCGGCGGCTGGGCGCGATCCCGCGCCAGTAAGGCGGCGGCGTGGTGCGCCGCGCGGTGGCCGAAGACCACCGCTTCGAGCAAGGAATTCGAGGCCAGGCGATTGGCGCCGTGTAGGCCGGTCATGGCCACCTCGCCGGCGGCGTAAAGGCGGCGCACGGTGGTAGCGCCGTCGATGTCGGTCATGACACCGCCGCAGCAGTAGTGCGCTGCCGGCACCACGGGAATGGGGTCGCGGGTGATGTCGAGGCCGTACTCCAGGCAGCGCGCGTGGATGGTTGGGAAGCGCGAGCGCACGAAGGCCGCCCCTTTGTGCGTGATGTCGAGGTAGACGTGCTCGAAGCCGTGGATCTTCATCTCGCTGTCGATCGCACGAGCGACCACGTCACGCGGCGCCAGTTCGGCTTGCGGGTGGTAGCAGCTCATGAATTCGCTGCCGTCCGGGCGGCGCAGCACCGCCCCCTCCCCGCGCAGGGCCTCGCTGATCAGGAACGACTTGGCCGCCGGATGAAACAAGCAGGTGGGATGAAACTGCATGAACTCCATGTTGCCGATCGGCACCCCGGCGCGGTAGGCCATGGCGATGCCGTCGCCCGTGGCGATGTCGGGATTGCTGGTGTACAGGTACACCTTGCCGGCGCCACCGCTAGCCAGCACGGTGGCGCGCGCGCGGATGGTCTCAACCGTGTTGTCGGTCCGATTCAGGGCGTAGACCCCCCAGCACGATGGCGCTCCGATGGAGGGATCGAACTTGGCGTCAATCAGCAGATCGATGGCGACGTAATCTTCGAGGACAGTGATGGCCGGCGTGTCGCGTACCGCCGCCACCAGCGCGCGCATGATCTCCGCCCCGGTGGCGTCCGAGGCGTGCAGAATGCGGCGGCGGGAATGGCCGCCTTCACGACCGAGGTCGTACTCGTCCTCGGTTCCCGGACGCAGCGAGAAGTTGATGCCCAAGGCGATCAGGTCGCGAATGCGCTCGGGTCCCTCGCGGACCACCATTTCCACCGTGTCGCGGTGACACAGCCCGGCCCCGGCCACCAGCGTGTCCTCGGTGTGCGAGGCAAAGGAGTCCTCCGGGCTCCATACCGAAGCGACTCCGCCCTGGGCATACGCGGTGTTACTTTCCGGCAGTGGCCGTTTGGCCAGCACCACCACCGAGCCATGCGGTGCTGCCTGCAGCGCGAAGGTGAGCCCGGCCAGGCCACCGCCAACTACGAGGAAGTCTGTTTCCATGGCGGTCGGTTCGCCGCTTATCACACGCCGTGCGCCAGGCAAGCGCAGGTAAAAAAGCGATTGACCAACAAGCCAAAACCTCGTAGCCTCCGGTGCCATGCGGAGAGGAATCCTCATCGCCCTGCTTGTCTGCGCTTGCGCCGGTGTGGCCCGTGGTGAGATCTACATGTACCGCGACCGCGCCGGCGTGCTGCATTTCAGCAACGCCCCCTCGGAGCCCGCCTACCGGCCTTACGTGCCGGATTTCGGCGGCTGGGTGCGGCGGATGGGACCGATCGTGGACCGCGCCCGTTATCAGCGTTACGACCAGGTCATCCTCGACGTGGCCCAGCGCCATGGCGTCGATTCCGCGCTGGTCAAGGCGGTGATCCGGGCCGAGTCGGATTTCGTGCCGCACGCCGTGTCGCCCAAGGGCGCTCAGGGGCTGATGCAGTTGATGCCGGGGACGGCGCGGCGCCACAACGTGTGGCGGGTGTGGGAACCGAAACAAAACGTCGAGGGCGGAGTCCGCCACTTGCGTTGGCTGCTCGATCGCTATGCCGGCAACGTGCGCCTAGCGGTGGCGGCTTACAATGCCGGCGAGAAGGCGGTGGACTCGTACGGCGGCGTGCCCCCGTACCCCGAAACGGTTCAGTATCTCGAGCGCGTCATGCGCTTTCGCGACCACTACCTGCACAAGCCCTAGCAGCGCCAAGGCGGCGATTGCTTTTGCCCGCCGGCTTTTCGCGGCGCGGCTTTCGTGGTAGCCGACCGCTGTGAGCCGCCTTCCCAATCTGCTGACGCTGTTTCGCATCGCCCTCATTCCGCTGCTGGTTTGGCTGCTCACCAGCCCGGGCAAGGGCGCGGCCCTGCTGGCCGCCTTGGTCTTCTTCATTGCCTGCTGGAGCGACTTCTTCGACGGCTACCTGGCGCGGCGCCAGGGTCTGATCACCACCCTGGGCAAGTTCCTCGATCCGTTGGCTGACAAGCTGATCGTCATGGCCGCGCTGGTGATGGTTGCCAGCCTCGAGCGCGAGCCCAGCCTGCCGGGGTGGATCGTGGTGGTGGTGGTCGGGCGCGAGCTGGCGGTAACCGGGCTGCGCGCCATTGCCGCCGACCACGGCATCGTGTTGGGAGCGGAGGAACTGGGCAAGTATAAGATGATCTTCCAGATGTTCGCGATCCAGGGCCTGCTGCTGCATTACCGCTTTCTCGGCATCGATTTCCACGCGGCCGGTATGTACTTCTTGTGGATATCGCTGGTGATCAGCCTGTGGTCGGCCATCCACTATCACGTCGAGGTGACGCGGGCGGTCATGAGCGCCACCGGCCGCACAAACTGAGACCGGCACGTCTGAAGCAGCTTGCAAAACCTGTCCGCTGCCGTCATAGCTGGAAGCCGGAAGGAGTACCCGTGCAACAGAATTTGACTGTGGTGGATCGCGGCGTCGCGCTCGCCGGCACGCCTAGTTCGGAGTCGACGCCCTCGGTGTGGCGCCGGGCGTGGGAGGGCTGGAAGCGGCTCGCGCACGCCATCGGCGTGGTCCAAACCCGGATCATGATGGTGGTCTTCTACTTCATCTTCGTTTTCCCGCTCGGCCTCGTCCTGCGCCTGGTACGTGACCCGCTGCATTTGAAGCATCCCGCCGACACCAACTGGGTACCGCATCAGCAAGAGCCTGCGACCATCGAGACCGCCCGGCGACAGTTTTGAGCGAGCGCCTGCGCTTGCCCAAGCGCCTGGCCTTCTGTTAGGCGCCCCTTCATGCGGTGGTGGGAGTGTGTGTTCGTCTTGCTGGCGCTGGCCGTTGCGGCGTGCCTGCGTCTCCAGCATCTTGACGCCACCGCCTTCTCTGTGGACGAGATTAACGACCTAGTGGTCGCGGACCAACCTTTGGCGCGGTTGCCCGCGGCCGTGGCCCGGCAGACCGGGGCGACACCGCTGCATGCGCTGCTCACTCACTGGATCATACGCCGCCACGGCCGCAGCGAACAACCCGCGCGCGCGCTGGCCGCGGCATTTGGTGCACTGACGGTAGTGGCGATGTTCGTCGCTGGCCGTGTGCTGTTCGGCCAAGCGCCGTGGATTGCCATCGCCTTACTGGTGATCTCGGCGCCGCACATCAGCGCCGGCCGCGAAGTCCAAGCAGCGGCATTGTCTGGGCTGCTGAGCACCGTCCTGCTAGCGGCGGCGGCACATGGCCTGCAAGCACCCTCGCGGGGCGCGTGGGTCGTGCTGGTGATCAGCGGAGCGCTGGCCCTCTATGGCCATTACGGCGCTGCGCTGGTTTGGGCGGCAGTAATCATCGTCAGCTTCATCGCCTGGTGGGGCCGGGCGCTTTCGACCCGGGCACTGCTGTTCGTGGCAACGGCGGCCGCGGCGGCGCTGCTCTGGTTTACCCCGTGGTTATGGCTCGACTACCACGGCGGCCGCGGTGGCGCACTGTTTGTGACCCGGGTCACGCCGGCGACCTTCACCGCGTTGGCCCAGCGGCTGGCCGCCGGCACGCAACGTCTGCCGCCGTACTGGGGGCTGATACTGGCGGCCGCTGCGGGGCTCGGCGTGCTGCGTGGTGTAGTACAGCGGCGCCTGGCCTCCGCGCTGTTGAGCACCGGCATCGCCTTTGCCGTCGCCGGAACCCTGATCGCCACCAGTGCGCTACCCTATCCCTTTGATCCGCATCAGGTGCTCTTTGTGTTGCCGCTCTACTTGCTGCTGGCGGGCCGCGGCTTCGAGTGGGCCTTGACCCCGGCGCCCTCACGCGTGCAGCCCTGGCTCACCGCGGCGGCGGCCGCCGCCGTCGTGGCCGCGGGCGGGTGGGTGCTGCGCGCGCCCACCGGGCCGGCTGGTCCCGACTGGCGTGCGGTTGCTGCCGTTGTCGGTAACAACGCGTGGGCTGAAGACACAGTGGCGGCACCCGAAGTGCGCGAGGCGCTGCTGTTCTACGCCCCGGCATTGCGGCGCCAGCTGTTGCCCGAGATGCCGGCGAGATTGCTCGCCAGTGCGCTGCCCAAAGGTCCACGCAGCTGGTTGGTGGTTCCTCTTTCCGTCCGCTTGGGAGCAGCCTGGCCGCAGCTGATGCCCTGGTCGAAGGACGCCAACGTGCTCGACCTCAGCGCCGGCAACGATCCGCTCATTCTCTACGCCGGTAGGACCGGTCGTGACCAGCTGTTGCGTGAAGTGGCGACCTTTGACTTACCCGTGGCCAGCCTCGCCCGGGGCAGCTGGCTGCGTGAACTGCTGCAACTCACGGGACCGCTGCGCCCGCTGCTCCGCTTTATAGACCAGTTGGCGGCAGCCCCCGAGGGAGCCAAGCTGCGCAACCCGGAGTTGCTCGGTGTCGTCTCACTACTTGCGCGCAACGGCGAACGTGACCGGGCACGGGCACTGGCAGCGCGACTGGCGCAGGAGGAACCCGACTGGCTGGAAGCGCAGCAGGCGCTGGCGGCGTTGCAGTAACCTGCGCTGCCTAGCACCGCCCCCGCAGGTAGCGGGCAAGGGCGTCATCCCAAGGCGGCAGATCATCGAGCCCCAGCCGCGCGAGCTGGTCGTGGCGCAGTACCGAGTACGCCGGCCGGCGCGCCGGCGCGCCGAACGCGGCCGAGGTGGTCGGCGACAGCTCGGCGGCAACCCCGGCGAGCTGGAAGATCTTGCGCGCAAACTCGAACCACGAACAGGAGCCGGCGTTGGTGATGTGGTACAGGCCATATTCCCGCGTCTCGAGCAGCTGCGCCACCTTGGCCGCCAGATCGACCGTGGCCGTAGGCGTGAGGATCTGATCCGCCACCACTCGGATCGGCTTGCGCTCGGCCGCCAGTCGCAGCATGGTCTCGACGAAGTTGCCGCCTTTGCCGCTGCTGCCGGCATGACCGTAGAGTCCGCAGGTGCGGATGACAATGTGGCGCGGGCAGGTCTGTCGGACTAGGTACTCGCCGGCCAGTTTCGATGTGCCATAGACACTAAGCGGTCCGGGCAGGTCGCCCTCGCCCCGTGCCGCCGCCACGTCGCCGGCAAAAACGTAGTCGGTACTGAAGTGCATCAGCTGCGCCTGGTGGTCACGGCACCAGCGGGCGAGGTTGAGCACGGCGAAGACGTTGACGGCGAAAGCGGCCTCGACCTCGCGCTCGCAGTCGTCAACCCGATGGAAGGCGGCCGTGTTGATCACCACCTCCGGACGCTCGGCATCAAGCCGGCGGCAAACGGCGTCGTGGTCGCGCAGCTCCAGCTCGCTGTGGCGCAGCGGCGCCACCGTGTGGCGCGCGGCCAGCAGTGGCACCAAGTCAGCCGCCAGCTGTCCGTTGCCACCCGTGACGACAATGCGCATGTCCACTCACTCGAGCAGCCGCTCCAACTCAGCGAGCTGCTGCTCGACTCCGAGCCGGGTGAGCTCGGCAGCGGTGAACCAACGCGGCCCGGCGCGCCAGAACATCCACCAGTTGAACAGGTTCGCGCTCAGCGACTGTTGCGTCTGGTCGAAGCTGCCCTGCCACACGGTTTGACCGCTGGCCACCGCCAGCAATGCCAGTCGAAACGATACCGAAGCCGGCCGCCGGGCCCCGTACTCGCTGCCTTCGCGCTCGCGCAAGCGCGAGACCGAGCCATAGAGCACGCCGTCGGCGCCCACCGCTTTGCCCAGCTGCGCCGCGCGGGCTTCGAGCGAGCCGTCGGCCGGCAAATCGCGCAGCGCCTGCTCCACCACCAGGTCGGGCACGAAGCGCCAGCGCGGGCCTTCCGCCATCACCCCGTATATCTGCGCGCTGACCACCAGGCCCGCGTTCGCCGGCAAAGCGGTCACCGGCACCTCGACATCGACGGCCTTGGGTTGCGCCGCAACCACGACCGCTTCGACCGGAAGCACGGCGAGCAGCTTGATCGGCGGCAGCTCCGCCTGCGGGTGCCGTTTCAGCACCGAGCCGCAGGCACAGGCCACGAGTAGGCATGCGATCAGAGCCCAATTACGGGCTTGCGGAGTGCGTGCCGTGGACTTCATGCCAGCCGTAATCCGAGTTCGCGCAGCTGGCGCGGGTCGACCGCACTAGGTGCTTCGGTCATCAGGCACGCGGCCCGCTGCGTTTTCGGAAACGCGATCACGTCGCGGATCGAGTTGGCGCCGGACAGCAACATGCACAAACGATCCAGGCCGATCGCCAAGCCGCCGTGGGGCGGCGCGCCGAAAGCCAAGGCGTCGAGCAGGAAGCCGAACTTGTCGCGCGCCTCCGTCTCACTGATGCCCAGCAGCGCAAACACCCGCGCTTGCACCTCCGGGCGGTGGATACGAATGCTGCCACCGCCGAGTTCCGTACCATTGAGCACGACGTCATAGGCCTGAGCGCGCACCGCCGCGGGAGCGCTCTCCAGCCTTGCGAGGTCCTCGGCGTTCGGAGCGCTGAAAGGATGATGGACCGCCACCATGCGCTTCTCTGCCGCGTCGTATTCGAGCAGCGGGAAGTCGGTCACCCAGGTGAAGGCGAAGGCGTTCTCCGGCACCAGCGAAAGCACGTCGGCCAGGTGCAGTCGCAAGTTCGCCAGCGATTCGTTGACCACTTTGGCGTCGTCGGCCACGAACAAGATGACGTCGCCGGCCGCGGCGGCGCAGGCGGCCTCGATGGCGGCGCGCTGCTCGGCGCTGAAAAACTTGGCGATCGGCGACTGCCAACCGTCGGGGTTCAGCTTCACCCAGGCAACTCCCTTGGCGCCGTACGGCGCCGCCACCTCGGGCAACGAGTCGAGATCCTTGCGCGAGAGCCGGCTGCCGTCGGCTACCCGCAACGCCTTAACGATACCCCCGCGTTCGACCGCCTCGCGAAAGACCTTGAACTCCACCGCGCGCACCAGCTGCGAGATCTCGGTCAGCTCCAGCCCAAAGCGCAGGTCCGGCCGATCGGTACCGAAGCGTCCAATGGCGTCGGCGTAGGTCAAGCGCGGCATCGGGTTCGGCAGCGCGATCTCGCGCAAAGCAAACACCTCGCGCAGCATCCCTTCCACCAGCGCCATCACCTGATCGCGGTCGACGAAGGACATCTCCAGATCGATCTGCGTGAACTCCGGCTGGCGATCCGCGCGCAGGTCCTCGTCGCGAAAGCAGCGCACAACCTGAAAGTAGCGATCGTAGCCACTGACCATCAGCAACTGCTTGTAGAGCTGCGGCGACTGCGGCAGGGCGTAGAACTCGCCCGGGCTGATGCGGCTCGGCACCAAGTAATCGCGCGCGCCTTCCGGCGTGCTGCGCCCGAGCACCGGCGTCTCGATCTCCAGGAAGCCGTGGCGATCGAGGTAGTCACGAATCGTCTTGGTCAGGCGATGGCGCAGAATCAGATTATTCTGCATCGCCGGCCGCCGCAGGTCGAGGTAGCGGTACTTCAGGCGGGTCGCCTCAGCGACGGCGTCGCCACCGTCAATCGCGAAGGGTGTCGGCCGGCAGCGGTTGAGAATGCGCGCCTCGCTGACCATGAGCTCGACTTCGCCCGTGGGCAGGTTGGGGTTGACCGTTTCGGCCGAGCGACGAACGACGGTGCCGCGGGCGGCGACTACGAACTCCCCGCGCAGCTCCTCGGCGACCACGTGTGCCGCCGCGCTGCGCTCGGGGTTGAACACCAGCTGCAAGATGCCCGAACGGTCCCGCAGGTCGACGAAAACCACGCCGCCGTGATCGCGCCGGGCATTGACCCAGCCCATGACGACGATCGCGCGCGCCTCGTCGGCCGCGCTCACGCTGCCGGCGTAGCAGCTGCGTTGCCAACCATCCAGTCCCGCCATGCTCACTTCTAGTTCGCTCATGTCTGATCTACTCGCCGCCGGCTGACGCCGTGGTCGTCTGCGCCGCTTCACTCAAGCGGCTGAGGGTGGCGCGGATCTCACCAACCCCGAGTGCCAGCGGCAGCGCCGCCGGATAATCCTGTTTGGCGATCATGTCGCGCACGGTGGCCGCCTGACGCGTCAATTCATCCTCCCCGACAATGAGCACGAAACGCGCGCCGCTCCGGTCGGCCCGGCGCATCTGGCTCTTGAGGCTCTTGCCGCCGGCCTCGACCTCCAGCGCCATCCCCTGGCGGCGCAGGCGGTGCGCCAGATGAATCGCCTCGGCTTCGGCGGCGCTGCCGAGCGGGCAGATGAAGAGGTCCGGCACCGCTCGTACCGGCAACTCGGGCAACAACATCACCAAACGTTCCACGCCGAGGGCGAAGCCGACGCCGGGAACATCGGGGCCACCAAGTTCTCGCACCAAGCCATCGTAACGACCGCCGGCGCCGATGGCGTTTTGCGCCCCGAGCCCCGGCGCCAGCACTTCGAAGGCGGTCCGATTGTAATAGTCGAGCCCCCGCACGATGCGCGCATTGACCGTCGCCGCGACTCCTTCGCGTTCGAGGATGGCGCGCACGGTGGCGAAGTGGGCGGCGCAGTCCTGGCAGAGATGCTCGATCATCGTCGGCGCAGCGGCCGTGGCCTCCCGGCATGTGGGCACTTTGCAATCGAGCAGCCGCAGCGGGTTGCGCTCCAACCGCCGCACGCAGTTCTCGCACAACCGCTCGCGCTGCCCTTGGCCGTAAGCGGTCAGCGCCGAACGGTAGCCCGGGCGGCATTGCCGGCAGCCGAGCGAGTTGATCGCCAGGGTCACTCCGGGTGCTTGCAACGCGCGCAGCAAGTCGTCCAGCAGCAGCAAGGCCTCGGCATCAGCCGCGGCGTCCTCGCGCCCGAGCAACTCGAGGCCGATTTGGCTGAACTGGCGCAAGCGCCCCTTCTGCGGGCGCTCGCGGCGGAACATCGGGCCGAGGTAATACCACTTAGAGACCGGTTCGTGCTGGGCCACCGCGTGCTCGACGTAGGCCCGCACCACCGCGGCCGTCCCTTCTGGTCGCAACGACAAAGAGGTACCATCGCGATCCAAGAACGTGTACATTTCCTTTTCAACAATATCGGTGGTGTCACCAATAGAGCGAGTAAAGAGGCTGGTGCGCTCAACAATCGGAATGCGAATCTCGGTTACATGGTACTGGCGGAAGACGATGCGCGCCTGTTGCTCGATCCATGTCCAGCGCGCGCTTTCGTCCGGTAGGACGTCGTGAAATCCTTTCACAGAGGGAAATTTCATGCGGCAAGCTTGTGCCGGAGGCGCGGCCTAGGTATCAAAGGCCCTCTAACGAGTCAACGCACTTTCACGCCCGTGGAGCCCACAGAGCTGAGTCTGACACGCCAATACCGACCGCGGCCCCACTGGCGGTTGTGCGGCCTCGCGCTCGTCGCCGGTGCAGTGCTCTTCTGCACGGCCGCCGGCGCTACCACTCGCGACTTCGACCGTTTCAATGGCTTCGAGGGCGGGGACGCCGGCGACTACGCCCCCGGCGGCGGCGCTCCCACCGGCGACCCGACCAGGCACAGCGGCTCGTACGGGCTGCTCACAACTGCCACCTCGGGAGCGAGTGAGTACGTCGCTGCCACCCTTTCCGCCAGTGCCACGATCGTGACCGACGGGATCTGGGCTTGTATTCGGGAGAACAACGCCGCCAACACTCGGCGCATCCGCAGCTGGCTCGGCGCGGGCGGCACAGTCGCCGAGCTGGTCCTGCGCCCGGACAACACAGTGGAGTTGCGCGTCGGCGGCAGCACGGTGAGTCTATCAGCCAGCGCGATCAGCGCCTGCCCCACGTTTACCCACCTCGAAGTGCGCTACCGGGCCATCGGCAGCGGCGGCGACGCGGTCCTGCGCCTTGACGGCATCAACCAGGGAAGCCTCGGCCCGCACTTCTCCAGCGCGGCGGTTGATACCACCCGCATCGGCTGTGACGGCAGTGAACCGGGAAGTGTCGCGCTGGTGTGGGACGATCATAGCATCGCGCGCACGGCCACCTTTCCCGGCGAATTGCAGATTGCCGGCTTGGCCCCTACCACTGCCGGCGAGAGCAATTGGGCACTGAGCGGATGCGCAGCCGCGGTGGAGTGTGTCAATCAGCGGCCGCCGGACGCCGGCACGACCGTGGTGTCATCGGCCAGCTCTTTGGCGCGGGAGTCGTTCTGCCATTATCCCGCCACCTTGACCGGCATTTTTGGTCAGATTCTCGGAGTGAAGACGTTTGTCGTCGCTGCCGCTCCAGCGGGGCCAGCTACACTAGATATGCGCGTGGGTCCGAATGCGGCCAACTGCGGCGGCAGCGGCGGGCTGGAATCGCTGCCCCGCTCGCTGCCACTGACACAGCCGGGTTTTCTCGGCTATGCCCGCATCGACTTGGGCAATCCGGCAGGGGGCGACTGGAGCCCTGAAGCGATTGATACGCTGCAAGCCGGGTTCACGTATACCGGCGCCGGCAACCCGGTGTTGATCACCCAGGTGTGGCGTGAGATCGCCTTCGATACCACCGGCTTTCCCTCCCCCACCCCCACAGCCACGCCGACTTTGACGCCGACCGTGACACCCACCTTCACCAGGACACCGACACCGACGCCCACCTTCACGCCCACCGCAACCCCATCGCTGACCCCGACACCGACCGACACCCCGACGGCCACGCCCACCATAACCCCGACCTCGACGCCGACAAGCACGCCCACCGACACTGCCACTTCAACCGCAACACCAACAGTGACGCCAACGCTCACTGCCACCGCAACGCCGACGCTGACGCCGACACCGACCCACACGCCCACAGAGACCGCGACCGCCTCACCCAGCGTGACCGCGACGCCGACCGATACCCCGACGTTGACCGCCACAGCAACGCCGACGCCGACGGAGACCCCGACCGCCACTTTCACCGCCAGCGCGACTCCGAGCGACACCCCGACGCCCACGGACACCCCGACGCCGACTTTCAGCCGCACCGTAACGCCGACGCCGACAGCTACCCCAACTGCGCCGCCCCTACGGCTGATCGATCGGATGAACGGTTTCGAGAGTGGTTGGCTCGGCGACTATACCGGCAACGCCACGGCCGTCGCCACGCCCCGCAGCGGCCAGTACGCCTTGCTGACCTCGGTCGGCATATCTTCGACCAATAACGCCAGCATCAGCCTGAGTGCGCCGGCGGCGGTCTTCAGCGACGGCATCTATGCCTGCCGCGCTTCGACCGCCTTGGGATCGGCCAGCCCGCGCCGGATTCGCGCCTGGATGAGCGGCGGGGTAGCCGTGGTCGAGCTACTGCTCAACAGCAACTGGGCAGTCACCCTGCAAGTTGCGGGCGCCCCGGTCGGCAGCTCGTCCCTGCCGCTGTCACCTTGTCCGATCTTCACTCACTACGAGGTGCAGTACTTCGCCGCCGCGGCCGGCGGCACCGCGGAACTGCGCATCAACGGCCTACCGCTGGTCGCTGGCAGCCACTTGGCGACGGCATCCGTGAGCAGCACGGTCATCGGTGCCGACGTCGTCAGTTCGAACGATTTGCGCTTGGTCTGGGACGATCACACCATCTCACGCAGTGACGTCTGGCCGGCGAACGTGCGCATCCTCGGCGCCATGGCCTCTGCCGACGGCACCTATGTTCAGTGGGCGCCGGGCAACACCAGCTGCGGCACCGGTGGTGACTTCACTTGCGTCAACAGCCGTCCCCCCAGCCCGCCCGGTGTGCAAACCAACCACGCCAACTTCCGCACCTCCTTCTGTCATGAGGCGATCGTACCGCTCGGCTTCGTCGGACGTATACTGGCCACCAAGATGCTGGTGGCCGGCTGGGAATCAGCCGATGAGCCGAATACCGACACCGGGCTGTTTTGGCGAACCGACTCGGCCAACTGCGGCGGTAACGGCGGCAGCGATTCCGCCGAGGTCATGGTCGATTTCTCGGCCACGCAAAAAGGCTTCGCTCGCTTGGATCAGCTGGACCCGATCACGCTCCAGCCCTGGACGGTGTTCGGGCTCGATACCGCCGAGCTCGCCATCCGCCACTCCTCTGGCTCACGACAAACCGCCGTGACACAGGTACTAGTGGAATTCGCCTTTGATCCCACCGATCTCCCAACCCCGACACCTACCGTGACCGACACCGCCACGCCGACCCCCACCCCCACACTGACCCTGACCTTCACGCCCACCCAGACTCCGCTACCAACTGCCACGGCCACCGACACCCCAACCTTCACCAGCACGCCAACGCACACATACACCGCGACGCACACCGCCAGCTACACGCCGACCCGCACCGCAACACCCACGCCGACCCCCACCCTCACTGCCACCGCCACAGCAACTGTGACCAACACCGCTACAGCGACGGCCACCGCCAGCGCCAGCCGCACCCCAACCAACACCTCGACCTTCACGCGAACAGCCACTGCAACACGCACTCCGACCGGCAGCCTGCCACCCACTTTCACCCCCACGCTCTCGCCGACGGTGACGCGCACCTTCACTCCGTCCGCCACGCCCTCGACAACGCCAACACCCACCCGGACCGGCACTCCCACTATCAGCCCGACCGCGACCTCGACCGCGACACCGACACAGACCGCAACCAGTTCGCCGACTCCCCCGCCCCCACCCACGGCTTCGTTCACCGCCAGCTACACCGTTACCGCCGCTCCGACTGATACGCCCAGCCCTTCTCCAACGGCCTCCGCCACCGATTCGCCAACCGCGACGTTCACGCCGACGATCACTGGCACCCCACCGACGGCCACGCCGACGCCGAAGCCGCGTGCCGATTTCATCCTGCCCCAAGGTGCCGCCAACGGAGAGAACCAAGTACCGTGCACCACCTCGCAGTCGCTGGCGCTCTTCTTCACCTCGTACAGCCCGGGGTTGAACACCCTACCATCGCGCTCGCCTGCCACCTTGCAGCAGCAGTACAAGACGCTGTACCTGGCCCCGGGCCAATCGCAGGGCGACTACGACCTGTTGCGCGCAATGTCACAGCCCGGCGGCTTTATCGAGCAGTTCGTGTCCTTCGGCGGCGTGGCCGTCATTCACGCCGCCAATGACCCGGACACGGACGGCGAGCAAATTGCCATCGCCCCCGCTGGCGTCGGCTTCCTGCCCACCACGGGGCACGACCAACAAACGATTGTTGCCGCCAGTCACCCCTACCTCACCGGCACTGGTTACGGCGGCGAACCCCTCGGCGCGGCTGACTTCCAGGGTTGGAGCACCACCGACAACGGGGTACTAATCAACATCCCGCCCGACGCCACCACGGTGCTTCGCAACGCCGACGGCCCAACCTGGATCGAGTATATTCGCGGCGAAGGCCGCGTGATCGTCAGCACCTTAGCTTACTGTTGGGAAGGGCGGCCCAACTCCGACGGCGCGGCCTTGCGTAACCTCCTCAAGTACAGCCGGTTCTTCGCCGGCAAGGCACAAACGCCGGCGCCAACGGTGACCATAACCTTGACGCCAACCGCCACGGCATCACCGACCGTAACCCAGACGCGCCCGAGCGCCACTCCCAGCGTTACCCGTACGCCGACACCGAGCGCGACCAGTGGACCACGCTCGCCGACCCCGACCTTCAGCGCAACACCAACGCCGACACCGCTGCGCGGCGATTTCACCGGCGATGGCCGGATTGCCCAAGACGACCTCGACCTACTGCTCGACGCGATCTTCAACGACCCTGAGTTTGCCGCACTTGACCTTACCGGGGACGGCCGTGTCAGCGCCGCGGACGTGACCGCCCTGCTCGCTCTAATCCCGTAGCCCCGGTACTGCCGCCCCCGGCGGGGGCGCACCACAAGCCAAATTCCCGGTTGACAGGTCGAACTCGGCACGTGGATACTGGGGGCGTGTTGCAACCATGGGCACCAAACCGCCGAGCGTTACGCGCCGCTAGCGCAGGCGGGCTGTCACGACCGCCCTTGGGTGCGGTTGGCCGAGTGCCGCCGGACCGCTTCGCAAGCCGCCGTTTCTTCCGGCTTGTCGCTCACTTAGTACCGCAATTCGTAAATACGATGACGTATTATCTTGTGGGAATTCCCCGGGTGCCGTGCTACCGTCTCCGCCAGCGGTGGAGGCGGTGCGGATGCCCAGAAAAAGCCCATTCGA
>JACQVA010000014.1 GCA_016210005.1 Deltaproteobacteria bacterium
CGCAAACCCGCCGCATACACCGGCCACGAGTAGCACTTGTCCGCATCCGGGCGCAGCTGCACCTCGACGACGATCCCCAGCACCGGCGTCCCCTCGTAGAGCAGCACCACCAAGTCGGCCCGGTACTCGGCGGGTTGGACGTCCGTTAGTTCGGCCGGCTCGATGCGCGCCTCGCTATAGACCGGCGGTGCGACGTGCAACGCATCGCGTAGCAGTTCGGGCGCCAGCTCCGGACGATTGCGGAACAGCAGGAGCAACGCTTCGTGCAGCTGCGAGGGCATACGTTGAGCCTACCCGGCCGGCGCTCAGAAGGCCAGAACACGGGCTGAGGTAGCGAACGATCGACACGCTGGCCTGGTACTTGTCCATGCACAGCGCGCCCACCTTCAGCGAGTACGTCGGGCAGGTCACGTAGCTGTCCCCGGCCACCCGGCGCCGGCCGGTGAGACCAGCAAGTCCATTACGCTAGCGCGAATTATCGCCGTCTTCAGCAATGCTTTCATGTGCTACTCTCCTTTCACGACAGCCTCACAGCCTGTGAAACACTGCCGGGGTGGAGCAATGCTCCAGCCCTCGGAGGCAGCGAGTTCGTCGCAGGAGTCAGCACCGAGCACTGGCGGCGGGCCGGGCATCGGCGCATCGAGGCGAGCGGTGACTGCGGCGCTCTGCGCGTTCCCGGCGCGCCTTACGGCCGCGATTCGGGTGCGGAAATCGCGCTTCGGACGCTCCAACTCGAAGCCCGCGTCAGCGGCGCGCGTCGCGGCTGTGGAGTGGACCGGTCCGGCCGAGGATCGATTCGTCCGCGGTAAGCAGCGTCGCGTCCAAGGAGAGCGCGGTGGCAACGATCAGCCGATCAGCTGGATCACCGTGAAAGTCAGGCAATTGCGCGGCGGCAATGCCGATGGCTCCACTGATCACGATCTCACGAATGCCTTGCTCGATCACAGCGCGGCGCATCGCCGTCAGCGAAAGATCGAGCTGCAGGCGTCGTTTTCCGGCGAGCATCGCCGCTTCCCAGAATGAAATCGCCGACACCACCAACTGAGGGCGGCGTCCGCGAGCCGCGTTGCCCGCCGTCCCAGGTGCGGGTTGTCTTCTGCAAACCAGATCAGAACGTGCGTGTCGAGAAGGATAATGAGCGCGCGGCGTTCCAAGAGATGCCGAGAGGCCCCACGATGTCCCGTCGCGCCCGGACGCGGCCTTTCAGGAAGCCGCGCAGCGTCTTCGGTTTCTTGCCAATGGCGACCAACTGCGCCATCGGCTTTCCGCGCTTGGTAACAACGATAGGGTCGCCGGTCGCGGCGACCTCTTCCATCGCCTGGAGGCAGTGCGCCTTGAACGCTGCGGCGGTCATCATCCGGGGCATCGAGAATCCCTCATGACCATGATGGTGACCACTATACGCAGCCACCCGGCGAGCGGTCAACTTGCCGCGGCCTCGACATCCAGGGCAGGGCAGGCTCGATGGATAGCGGAAATGACAACGCCGAAAACCGCTACCACGCACCCGAAGGCGCAGCGAGCGGCGCTGCTCGCTGGCCTTCGGGGGTAGAGCGCAACGGCGTGTGGAAAATCAGTACCCCTGCGCCGCCGCGGCGCGGATGGGCTTGACGGCGTCGGCCGCCGGCAGCACGGCTTCCACCGCCGCCAGCCGCGCCTTCAGCGCGCCGATTTCGTCCAGCTGCGCTCGAAGCTGCGCGTTCTCAGCCCGGACGCTGCGCAGGTCGTCGTTTTGCTGGCGCAGCTCGGCGATGTACTGCAGCTGCCGATCGAGAGTTTGCTGCTGCTGCGCCACCTCCACCAGCAGCGCCTCCTGGGTGTGATGCTGCTTCTGCAGCTCGTTAAGCAGGAGCACGCTGAGGAGGTGATAGCGGACGGTGACGGGCTTGCCGTCGCTATCGAGATCGGCCAGTTCCGGAAACACCCGGGCGACTTCCTCGGCGATCAGGCCGTACTGCAGGCTCTGGTCGCCGGTGTACTCTTTCTTGTAGTGAAAGCTGACCGGCCGCAGTTGCAGCACCTTGCTGCCCACACCGCCGATGGAGCGAATGTCGGTCTTAAACCGCTGCGAGGACGAGATGGTGCCGAGTTGGCCCAAGCTGTTCACGTAGACGGCGCGGGTACTCACCGTGGGGCTGTAGATGCCGCCGATGTACGTGGCGGTGTGCCCGCTGCTGCCGATGCGGATGGTGTTGGACTCCGACGCGCTCCCGGCGCCGGCGTCGATGTAGATGTTGTTCGATCCGCTCACCAGTCCGTTGCCGGAGGTGCGCCCAAGGGCGAGGTTTGCGTATCCCGTGGTTACGTCATCCAGCGCCTCGTGGCCGAGGGCGGTGTTCTCATAGCCTGCGGTGGAGGAACGGAGCGCAAACCTGCCTACTCCCGTATTGGAGCTACCGTCGCTGTAGGCTAGCGCCGCAACACCCACCGCTGTGTTGTTGTCGCCTCCGGCGTTTAGGAGCGCATCGTAGCCGAGGGCCGTGTTGCTCTGTCCCGTCGTGTTGCCCTGGAGCGCGTTGCTGCCCACCGCCGTGTTGAGGTCGCCGGTGGTGTTCTGCCAAAGCGCGCTGCTGCCAACCGCGGTGTTGCCAAAGCCGGTCGTGTTATTGCGAAGCCCCCAAGCCCCCAGCGCCGTGTTGGTGTCGGCGGTATTCGCAAAGAGCGCTCCGTCCCCTACCGCCGTGTTGCTACCGCCGCTGGTGTTGGCTTTTAGCGCCTCGTTGCCCACCGCCGTGTTACTCCCTCCGTCGGTGTTCGCTTTGAGGGCAAAGGCCCCCAGCGCCGTGTTCCCGTCGCCGCTGGTGGTGTATCGTAGCGCCTCGCTGCCCACCGCGGTGTTGATCGTCGAGGCGCCGTTGCTTTGCCGCAGGGCACTGTAGCCGATGGCGGTATTGTCACTTGCCGTGGGGTTCGAGAAGAGCGCCCAGGCACCTAGCGCCGTGTTACGAGAGCCCGACACGTTGCTCGCCAGTGTGCTGTGCCCGACTGCCGTGTTTGAATCGCCGGTCTGGTGGTAGTAGAGCGCGCTGTTGCCAGCCCCCGTGTTGTAATTGCCGGTGGTGTTCCTATTCAGCGCCTGATCACCCACGGCCATGTTGTTAGCGCCAGTGGTGTTTGAGGAGAGCGTGCCAGGCCCCACCGCGATATTGTTGACACCGCTCTCGAAATTGATGTCGGTATTCTGAATCGTGCCGGGCCCGGCGGAGCTCAGGACCACCTCCAACTGCGGCGCTTGACTGGTCGAGGTGCTCTCTTTGCTGTCGAAGGTTGCGGTGAGCCCCGACTGCGCCACCAGCGCTAGGCCGTAGTTGCTCGCCGGCGTGTCGCACCAATCCTGCACCGCGCCGGTCACATCGAGCACCAGGAAGTCGGTCTTGTTCCCGACGCCCACGTGGACAGTGGAGATATCCGGCGACACGGCCAGCGTCGGCACCACACTGGCCTTGATGGTGGACTCCGCCCACGCCGACGTCACTCGGTACACGTCGAAGTCGCCCCCGGTGGCAGTGGGCAGCACCGTCTTCAGGAACAGCCTCAGCTTCGCCTGGTTGACGAGGCCGCTGCAAGGGCTGGGCAACGTCGACAGGTCGAATTGCATGTAAGCAATTTTGGTCGTGGTGACGGTTGACGCCACCTCCAAGGATGTCGCCGTGCCCTTGTTTGTAGTCGGCATGGTCGACACCGTGAACGCATCTCCCGCCGCCGGGGCGGTCAGCGCCCGGGCACCGCCGGGCAGCGCCAGCATTCCCACCAGCGCCGCCGCCGCCACCCGGGTTTCCAGTCTCTGAATCAGTCGCTTCATCTTCGTCGTCCCCTTTCGGTTCCGTGAGCCTTCGCCCACGGGTTGATCAAACCTCGCCCACTCGTGTTACTGGTTAGCCGTTCGGTCATCAGTACCCCTGCGCCGCCGCGGCGCGGATGGGCCTGACGGCGTCGGCCGCCGGCAGCACGGCTTCCACGGCTGCCAGCCGCGCCTTCAGCGCGCCGATTTCGTCCAGCTGCGCGCGTTGCTGCGCGCCGCGGTGGAGCTGGCAGGACTGCGTGTGAAGCATTGCCATTGGTTCTATCTTCAGGTGCCCTGCCGCTCACCGCTCGGATTGAGCTGCCGTCACCACGGACATGAGCTCAAGGAAAGATTCTGCGTCGGCGGGCTCGCCGGGATGATGTATCCGGGATACGGAATCGAGTACTCGTCGCGATACACGAGGGTGTTCACACCGGACGCCTTGGCTGACAGCTTGCCGTTGATTGTAAGCTTCTTGTGTGCCGTCAGGCTGTTGCCGCCGCCCGTCGTGCCGTCCGTAGACACTGTGCCCTTGGTATCAACGGTGACGTTGCACGCCTCGATGTTGACTTGACCCCCTGTGCTGCTTGTGCCCGAGCCTTTGGCGCTGACGCTCTTTTGGATCAGTACGGACCCAAGCGTTGCACCTAAAGGCGTCCCTGATCTGAGCGTCACCTCGCCCGCAGAATTCCCATTTGCCGAGACCGAGCTATCGACGGTGGTGATGATGCCGATTGCGGTCACGTAGATCGCTCCGCCTCCCCTGACTCCGTTTGCCAGCAGCTTGCCTGCGAGCGTCACCCCGCTGTAAGGTGAAATCAGTTCAATCCCGCCCCCGTCGCTGTCGCTGCCCGAGCCAGAGGCGTCAATGACGGCCGTCTTGTTGACGTTGAAGTTAGTCTCGCACGTCACTTCAACCGATCCACCTACTCCTCGCTCGCCCTTGTTGAGCGACCCCTTGGCGTTGATGTCCCCGCTGATGTCGCAGGGCCCTGAACGCACCAATATCTCTACCCTCCCCGCCTGGTAACCTGCCGTGTTCGATTCCAGAAGCCCTTTGCTTCCCAAAACAAACCCCCCGGAATGGACATCGATGCCGATGGCGCCAGAGATCTCATATATGCTGCGGGACTGCAGCTTTCCGCCGATCTCCAGCGGCCCGGCTGTCATTACGGCAAGGTCACCTTCTATCCCGTCGTTCTGTATCGTGTTCTGATCGAGCTGCACCTGAACGCATATCTCGCCAGCGGGGCACCCGGCGTCGCTGGTGCACGAGGTGCCCTGGCTCACCGTGCAGTGTCCGGAAGGAACGCAGACTTCTCCCGTACCGAAGTCCGGGCAGTAATTGTCTCCCAAACACTTCTCATCGGTGTTGATGGAGCACCATCCGTAAGCGTTGATGCTAACGCTTCCTGCCAAGTTGGTCTTGTCGCTACCCGCAACGATCTTGGCGTCCTTGGACAGGATGATATCGCCGGCGCAGTCGAGTTCGACTTGGCCTCCCGCCCCGCCGTAAACGTCGCCCGTTGCTAGGTCGGTGACCTTGCTGCTGTCGGCGCTGATGGCGGCGCCCAGGGTGCAGTCGGCATCGCTAACGATCTCTACTTCGCCTCCACCGTCGCCCTTGGACTGAACGTTGATCTTCGCTCCCTTGGCCGCGGCGAACGGGTTTCTGACCGTGGAGTAGTCGTAGATCCACGCCGTCGTCGCGTCGAGTGTGATCGTACCGCCGCGTCCACTCGCTGCGGGGTTCGCCGCTCCCTTGGCTTCGACCACGCTGGACTCGCCAAGGTCAATGCCTTCGCAGAGGACATCCACCGTACCGCCCTGACCGCCCAGGCCAGTCGAGGAATCTTTCTCCCCATTGGCAATGATCTTGCCGTTGATGATGCAACTCCCCAAGTCGGATGTGACTATCATGGGCGCCCCCGGATGGCCCTTGGCGATGCCGGTGACCACCGTTCCTTTGCGAAGCGTGATATTATCCTCGCCGCGGATCAAGATGGCGGGGTCCACCAAGGCCCCCTGGTAGCCGTCGACTTGAATCTTCACGGTACCCGTCGAAGCCGTGTCAACGGTGCCGCGAATAGCATAGATTTTGACTTGGCCGTATTGCGCGGTCTTTCCGCTGCCGGCGATAACCGTGGCTCCGTCTCTCAGATCAACCATTTGTTCGCAGTCGATGATGACCATGCCGCCATCACCGCCGCTGGGCCCATAAATGGGGTCGTTGCGCACCTTGCCGTCGGCCTCGATATTGGCTGCCAAGGTGCAGGTGTGATCGGTCCGGATATGAACGTACCCGCCCGTTTGGCCCGAAGCGCCTTCCGCTCTGATCTTGGCGCCCTTCGCCGCAGTGATGTCAGCCGTTAGAGACAGAAGGTTGCGCGCGTACAGATCAACTACTCCTCCTGGACCGTCCGCGCCGTTGGCTTCAATGATGCTCGACGCGCTCAGGCTGATGCCGAGGTCACAGTCAACCGTTACGCCGCCCCCGTCGCCTCCTCCCAAGATATAATCGATAGTGGCATTGGCTTGGATCTTCCCGCTCAACGAGCACGCGCCTGTGCTCTCGATCGTGATGCTGCCGGCATCTGTGCCCTTCCCCGGGGCCGTGAGAGCGGAACCCTGGTAGAGCGTCACCGCTCCGGCGTTCGTGATCGAGAACGATGCCCCGTTATCGGCGGTCAGCGCTGCAGTGGAGGATAGCTGCAACGCCCGCCCGCCCAGGTTGAACGTGGTCGCGTCGCTCACCAAGAACTTGCCGGTGACGACACAGGGATTTGGGGTGCCGGGGCAGAGGTCGTTCAAGGTGGACGCGTAAGGCGTGGCGGCGCGGGCGCCGCCGGGGACGGCGAGCCCCATCGCCACAAGCAGTGCCACAGCGTGCCCTCGAAGTTGCCGGGGCGCGGTCTTTTGAATCCCTTTGATAAGGTGTTTACTACTCACTCGATTAGCCATCTGCTTTCTCCTTTTCTGGTCCAAGGTTCTCAGTTCGCGGCTCTCGCCACGGGTCTCCGCAAGCTCTTCGCTACGCGCACGCCGAGCAGCCGGAATCCACAGCCTGCGTGCCCTCATCTCACGGCGGCCCCCGTCCGTCATGACCCAAATGGGGTACGTCGCACAAAATTCTCGCGCCCCGGCAGCGGGCCAGCAGGCGTATGAGGGTGGCTTGGCGGCGGGTGCCGGTCTTGCCGAAAATGTCTTTGAGCTGGCGGCGCACGGTGTGCACCGACACGGCGAGCTGCGCGGCGGCCTCGGGCAACGACTGCCCCAGGGCGAGCAGCGCCGCCAGCCGTGCCTCGGCGGGGGTGAGGCCCCAGAGCTGTTGCAGGGCGCCGGCTGCCAACGGTTCGTGCCCCTGGGCGTCGTGGATGAAAAGCATGGTCGCCGGGTCGCGGGTGGTAGGCGAGCTGCTGTTGTCGGCCAAGGTCTCCACCAGCACTTCGAGCGGCGCCGCGCTGTGCGGAGGCGAGACTTGCATCGCCACTTGGCCCGCGTTCTTCGCCCCCCGTCGCTTGCGCGCAGCGCGCAGCAGGCGCGCGATACCCTCGGCGTCGCACACGGCGCTCTCGTCCGTACAAGCGCGCAACAGCGTGCGCCCCCTGCCTGTCATCACGATCGGACGACAGGCGCCGTCGGCGATGATGATGCCGGCCGGACAGCGCTCGAGCGCCTGCTGCAAGGCGTCGCGCTCGCGGCGCAGATCGGCGAGCTGGTTGGCGATCAGCACCGCGCGTTGGAGGTGGGGCATGAGGCGGCAAATCGCGGCGGCGTGGTCGTCTCCGAGCCTGCCGCCCCCGCAGCGGCTGAACAGATGCAACATCGAGGTAACCCCGTCGTCGTCCCGCGCGATCAGCGCAGTGATCGCCGGGGCGCACAGCTGCTGCGACCGCAGCCAACGTGCCTCGAAGTCCGCCTGAAGCGTCCCCTCCCCGGGCATGCCGGCTCGGCTGAAACGCACCGCTCCCGGCGCCAGCTCGCTCGCGTCCGCGAGCAGCGAGTTCCTCGCCCACTGGCTCTCGCGGTAGCTGCGTTGGAACTCGGCATCGACACCGGCGTAGAGCACGGTGCCGGGATCACCGCACCCCGCTGCCCGCAGTGCGAGAATCACAGCCGCCTGCGCCGCCGCGGCGGACAGCAGGCGGAGAAATTCGCCCCAATGCTCGGCGCCAGCGGCGGCGTCGTAGAGCGCCGTGAGGAGGTCGATTTCCTCCGATCCGGGTTCCCAAAGCTGATCTGCTATTGCCGTTGTTGCCATCGCTGTCACGTCCCCGCGGATACCGAAGGCTCGGGCCTGGAGGTTGACTCTTGCGGGCCCACCGGCTGGTAACCCGTTGTTAGATTGCATCGTGCCGCCGCCATGATCCCTCGCTGTGAAATCTGTAAGGCAACAAGAGTGCCAGGGATTGGGCCAAGCTCTATGAAAGCTCCCTGGGAGAAAGTCGGGCGCGCGGGTGGCCGAAAAGTCTGGTAATTCAGACGGAAAGTCTGGAATTCCAGACACGGCCCGCACCGGGCCGCACCCCACCACGGCGCCGCGAGGCCGGCGGGAGGAGCGGATCAGCTCTCCGGGAGATAGGCCTCGAGTTGCTCGATCAGCTGCAAGAAGAACTGGCTGCTCCAGAGCCGGAGCCCTGCAGGGCAAAGAGGCGCTCGGTCGGGGTAAGCATCGTGCACTGAGCTACTGTGGCCGGAGGTCTTGGCGGAGTCAAGCAGATTTCCCTCCGTCATTCCTGCGAAGGCGGGAATCCACGGCACCGGCTCGCTACGACCCGCCAAACGCCAAACTGGATTCCCGCTTTCGCGGGAATGACGGCCATAACACCGAACCACGTTACCCACGAATTTGTCGCGCACCCCCGCGTGAACCAGGCCGGCGGTGACTTCCAGCTATACCTGCTGGCGCCGTTGCTGGAGAAGGCCTAGGGGAACAACAGTGCCGGGCTTTCGCTTCTGCTGCACGCGTCTTGGTGTTGTGCGGGGCGCACCTGTATTCCGGAAGCGCGGGTGGCCGAGAGGTCTGGTGATTCAGCCGCAAAGCCTGTCCGATCCGTGCGCCCCCTTGAACCAACGGCGCGGAACCAGTACGCATTCAGCCCGCCGCGGCGTGCCCCCGCAAGCAACGCCGGCGCGCCGGCCCAGGAGAACCGTAATGCGACGTGATATCTTCACCCCCGAGCACGATCTCTTTCGCGAGCAGTTCCGCCGCTTCGCCGCGAAGGAAATCGCTCCTAAGATCGACGACTGGAGCGCCCGCGGCATGAGCGACCGCGAGAGCTGGCGGCGCGCCGGCGCCGAGGGCTTCTTGGGCGCTAACGCCCCAGCCGAGTACGGCGGCGCCGGCGCGGACTTTCTCTACGACGCCATCATCATGGAGGAGATGGCGTGGCTGCGCGCTCACGGCATGATGATCTCCCTGCACTCAGATATCTGCATGCCGTACATCACGACCTACGGCTCCAACGAGCAGAAGCGCAAGTACCTGCCCGGCGCCATCAGCGGCGAGCTGATCCTCGGTATCGCCATGACCGAGCCGGGCACCGGCTCCGACCTCGCCAACGTGCAAACCAAAGCGATTCGCCAGGGCGATCACTACGTGCTCAACGGTTCCAAGACCTTCATCTCCAACGGCCAGATCGCCGATCTGTTCATCGTCGTCGCCAAGACCGATCCCAACGCCAACCCGCCGCACAAAGGCGTCAGCCTGTTGCTGGTCGAAGCCGACAGCCCCGGCTTTGTGCGCGGGCGCAAGCTCGATAAGCTCGGACTGCGCGGGCAGGACACCAGTGAGCTGGCCTTCGAGGACTGCGTCGTGCCGGTCGCCAATCGGCTCGGCGAAGAAGGGCAAGGCTTCAAGATGCTGATGGAGAAGCTGCAACAAGAACGCCTGTGCATCGCCGTCAGCTCGATGGCCTCTTGCCGGCGCTCATTGCACGACACCATCGAGTACGTGCGCCAACGCCACGCCTTCGGGCAGCCGATCGCCGCTTTCCAAAATACCCAGTTCAAGCTCGCCGAGCTGGCCACCGAGACCGAGGTCGGCCAAGCCTTCGTCGACAAGTTGCTGGCCGCGCACGTGCGCGGCGACGAGATCGTGACCGAAGTCAGCATGGCGAAGTGGTGGACCACCGACTTGCAGAAGCGGCTCAGCATCGAGTGCCTGCAACTCCACGGCGGCTACGGCTTCATGCACGAGTATCCGATCTCGACCGACTACGCCGATGCCGCGGTGCAGAGCATCTACGCCGGCACCAACGAGATCATGAAAGTGATCATCGCCCGCCGCCTGGGCTTGGCGTGAGACGGCGCACGAGAACACAGAGGAGTGCAACGCGCTCGGTCGACTTCGAGGCCGAGCTGCCACGCCATGCGACGGGCAAGCTCTACAAACGCCTCTTGAAGGACCGCTATTGGGCCGGCCACGCCAGCCGCATTGTCTCAGGCCACGGCCGTGGCGGGCGCTGGGGTTTCGCCGTAGAATAGCGCCATGAAGCCGCCGCCGCTGACTCGGAGTGAGGCGTACGCCGAGCGTCTCGAGACGCTCGGCGGCGCCGGCTGGAAGCGCTGGCTCGACGTGCAGCGGCCGTATCGCCGGCACCTGCGCCGGCTCGCCCTCGGCTTCACCCTCGAAGTCGGCTGCGGCCTCGGGCGCAACCTGCTGCATCTCGAACGCCACGGTGTCGGCGTCGAGCACAACCCGCGGGCAGTCGAGATCGCCCGCCGGCGTGGCTGCACGGTCATGCTTCCCGAAGAGTTCAGAACCTCCGACTATGCCCGGCCGGGGCGCTTCGACTCGCTGCTGCTGGCTCACGTGGTCGAGCACATGTCGCTGGCTGAGGCCGTGGCCCTGGTCGGAGAGCACCTCGGCTTCGTTCGCAACGGCGGCACCGTCGTGCTGATCGCACCGCAAGAAGCCGGGTTTCGCAGCGATCCGACCCACGTTGAGTTTATGGATGCTCCCAAACTTCTGCACATCCTCGAAAGCAACGGCGTGACGGCGCAGCGTGCCTACTCCTTCCCCTTGCCACGGGTCGCCGGCCGGGTGTTTACTCACAACGAGTTTGTGGTGATCGGCCGTAAGCCGTAGCCCACCGATCTCCAGCACGGCGACACGAAACCGCAAGCGCGGCCCATGCGGTTCAGCAGCGGGAGCCTGAGCCGGCAACGGGTGCGCGACAAATTTGTGGGTAACGTGGTTCGGTGTTATGGCCGTCATTCCCGCGAAAGCGGGAATCCAGTTTGGCGTGTGGCGGGTCGTAGGGAGCCGGTGCCGTGGATTCCCGCTTTCGCTGGAATGACAGATTGCGTCCCTTTCGGCCATGGGCCTCGGCCTGACAGTACACAGTACTGTCAGACTGGTGAGGATTTGCCCGGTCGGCTGCACGTTACCCACAGATTTGTCGCACACCCGCCGGCAACCGTCGTCGGTCACCTGCTTGGTCAGGATGCGCAGCCGTTCAACGCGTTGTTCACGCCCGCGACCAGTTCGTCGACCGTGACCGTTTCGCTGCTGTCACGGTCGAACTCCCGGCAAGCGCCGACATCGAGATTGCCGAGGGCGATGTTGACCCCGGTGACCAGCTCGTCGACCGTGACCGTGCCGTCATGGCCGCAGTCGCCGACACAGAGCCCCGCCGGAGTGCCGGTGCTGGTCGGTGACGGACCACCGGCAGTGACCGTGGGCGTGGACGTGGCGGTTGCTCCCGTCGGCGTCGCCGTGCTCGATGCTCCGGTCGTCGACGGGCTCGGCGGCGGGCTCGCTGTCGCAGTCGCGGTCGGCACCGCGGTCGGTGTTCTGCTGGCGCTGGGCGTCGGGCTGGGAGTGGGTTCTTCGTCGCCGGTAACATCGAACGCCCACAGCTCCTGGCCAAACCGCGCGCTCCTACTGACGAAGAAGAGCAGGTCGCCGACGGGTGCCAAGCCCGAGGCCGGCGCGGCAAACGAACTACTGACTCGCCGCGTGCCGGCCGCGCTGCCGTCGCTGCGCCAGAGCGTCTGTCCGCTGCCGCCGTCGGCGCTGAAGTAGGCCACGCCGTTGATGGCGGCGAAACCCGAGGGAAAGGAGTTGGCGCTGCCGGGATTGATGTCCTTGACCATCACCGTACCGGCCTCGCTGCCATCGCTCTTCCACAGCTCTGTCCCCGAGGTGCCGTCGGATGCGGAGAAGAAGAGCACACCGTTGGCCACGCCACGCACAACCGGATTCGATCCGCTGCCGCCGGGCAATATATCCTTGACCATCATCGTGCCCGCTTCGCTGCCGTCGCTGCGCCAGAGCTCATTGCCGAAGACGCCGTCGTTGGCGCTGAACAGTAGCGTGCCGTTGAGGTTGATGAGGTTGCCGACTTGTCCGCCGCTGCCGCCGGGGCGAATGTTCTTGACCAGCACCGTGCCCGCCTCGGTGCCATCGCTCTTCCACAGGTCGGTGCCGTAGTGAGAGATGTTGGCTTCGCTGGTGAAGAACAGCGTGGTGCCGATGGAAACGAAGTTCTTCGGGATCGAGTACGACACGCCCGGCGCGAGGTCCTTCACCAGCACCGTCCCGGCTGCGGTGCCGTCGCTCTTCCACAACTCGATGCCGGTGCTGCCGTCATCGGCGCTGAAGAAGAGCAGGTTGGCGACGGCCGCGAGGGTGGGCGGAAAGGACCCGTTGTCATTGCTGCCGCTGCCGGGCTTGGGGTTGATATCCTTTACTAGAACGGTCCCTTCCGGCGTCCCGTCGCTCTTCCACAGCTCGGAGCCGGCGGTGATGTCGCCGAAGGCGTAGAAGAACAGGGTATCGCCCGCGACGGTCAGGGCGCGCGGATTCGAGTCGCCGCTGCCGGAACGGAGGTCTCGCAACAGCATGGTGCCGGCTGCGGTGCCGTCGCTCTTCCACAACTCGCGGCCGGTTGCGCTATTGAACGCAGCGAACAACAGCTGGCCATCGAGCACGGTCAACCCACTCGGTGGGGAGACGTTCTGCACCGGTTCGATGTCCTTGATCGGCATCGTCCCGGCCGTTGTGCCGTCACTGCGCCACAGCTCGTATTGGATCACGTCGTCGTCGGCATCGAAGACCAACGTTCCGTTGAAGTTGGTCAGGGCATCGGGGCCGCTGTCGGCGGTGCCGGGAAAGATGTCCTTTACCAGCACGGTTCCGGCCGCGGTGCCGTCGCTCTGCCACAGTTCGTCGGCGTGAACGCCGTCGGCGGCGCGAAAGAATAGCTGCCCGGCGACGTTGGTGAGTTCCCGCGGGCCGCTGTGCGCCGCACCGGGCGCGATGTCTTTGACCAGCACGGTACCGGCCGCCGTCCCGTCGCTCTGCCACAGCTCTGGCCCGTTGGCACCGTCGTCCGCTCTAAAAAACAGGATGCCGTTCACGTCGGTGAGCGAGCCGGCGTCCGAGCCCGCGCTTCCCGGGCGAACGTCTTTGAGCAGCATGGTGCCCGCGGCGGTGCCGTCGCTCTTCCACACCTCGACCCCGGTGGCTGCGTCACCGGTAATGAAGAACAGCGTTGTGCCGGCCTTGACCAGTTCGGCAGCCGGATTCTGGGCGAAGGTCGCCACCGCAGCGGTGCCGGCAGGCGTGCCGTCGGTCTTGAACATCGCGGTCGTACCGAGCCCGAACCCCTCGGGCGGAATGGTCGCCAACTGATAGGCCACATCACCGAGCACGACGATATCCGAGGGCTGGGTCGGAAACACCCCATAGCTCCCGATGGACACGGTGCCGGCATCGGTGCCGTCGCTGCTCCACAGATCGAAGCCTTGTGCCGCCAGGTAGACAAAGAGCAGCTTGCCGTTGAAGTTGGTCAAGACCGCGGGTCGCACCGACAGGGCGTTTGCAGGAAGGCTCTTCACCAACACGGTGCCGGCATCGGTGCCGTCGCTCTTTCTGATTGTGCTGCCACCGCCCGGCTCCGCGGTTGTGAAGAATAATGTCCCGTTGACGTCGACCAGTTCTTGCGGGCGCGAGCTGCCCGCGCCCGGGGCGATGTCCTTGACCATCGCGGTACCGGCATCGGTGCCGTCGCTTTTCCACAGCTCGTCACCGCTGACACCGTCGTCAGTGACGAAGAACAGGGTGCCGTTGACGTTGGTCATCCAGCTGAGCGCCCCGGGCAGGGCCTTGACCAGAACCGTCCCGGCCGCGCTGCCATCGGTCTTCCACAAGCCGCCGGCGGCGCCAAAGAACCCGATCCCGTCAACGTCGATTGCAACCGGGCCAGCGCTCCCTGCCAAGGCGACTGCCTTGACCAAGGCCGTGCCCGCACCAGTGCCGTCGCTCTTCCACAAACCCGTTGTGACGGCGTCGTTACCCGCAAAGAATAGCGTCCCGCCGACCGCAGCCAGGCGGGAAGCGCCGCTGCCGGCGGCCTTGGCGTTTATATCCTTGACCAAGTAGGGCTCACCGGCGAGCGCGGCTCGCCCGACTGCGAACGCCAACAGAACTGCGGCCACGTGCCATCGCGTCATATCTTCCTCTCCCACTCGCAGGCCCCGGCCCGTGAACCGGTGTTTTCTAACCGCCGCGGTGCGGTGCCCGTACATTCAATCAGTCCAAATTGGTGGCAGGGCTCTTACCACAAAGCGAGGCTGGAAAGTAAGCGCGACACGCCCTCGGATTTCGAGAACGCGGGCTTCGTCACGGTGCAGCGGCAAGTGAAGCGGAGCTGCCAGGACTGGGCGGTGATCGACGGCCTCGTGATGACGCCGGTGGACACGGCGGCAACGGCCATCGACGGGCTGTGCTCGACTCCCCTATGGAGACCACGCCGCCATACGTACTTCGCTCACTTGAGGTCGAACTCCGTCAGCGACAGGTCGTTGGTCACGGTCACGTCGCCGGAGCCGTCGGCGTTGACGACGTGCAGGCCCAACAGGTTGTGGTAGGCGAACTGGCTGCCGTCCTGACTCCAGGCTACGTTCGAGCCGCCGAAGAAGCCGAGGTTGATCTCGCTGTCGCCCGAGCCGTCGGGATTGATGAGATGGACCCTGATTACGCCCGGGCGGATCTGGCCGAAGGCGATCTTGTTGCCGTCCGGGCGCCAGGCCGGAAATTCGTCCTGGTAAGTGTTGTTGGTCAGCCGGGTCGGGCTCGAACCGTCGGGGTTCATCACGTAGATCTCGTCGTCATCGTTATGGCCGGAGTTACCCGACGGCAGGTGCAGCCGGGCGACGAAGGCGATCTTGCCGCCATCCGAGCTCCAGTCCGGCGCGCCCAAGCCCCGGTGTTCCGAGATGATGGTGTGCTCACCCGAGCCATCGGCGTCGATTACGGCGATCCGGCCGAGATCCTGGAAGACGATCTTGGTACCATCGGGGCTCCAGGAGGGATGGCGGGCGTCGCCGCGGTTTGCCGGCATCAGGTCCGTCTTGCCCGAGCCGTCCGCGTTCATCACGAAGATGTGGTAGTAGAGGCCGCCCTCGACCAAGGCACCGCTGGCCCAGGCGATCTTCGTCCCATCCGCGTTCCAAGCGGGGGTGTAGTCGGCCTTGTCTGCGCTATTGGTCAGGTTCAGCTTGCCCGAGCCGTCGAGGTTCATGACGAAGATCTCGTTGAAGGTGGCAGGTGCGGGTGGAGCCGATAGTACCAAGCGCTGTCCGCTGGGCGGCGGACCGCTCGAGGGTGTTGCCGTCGGTGTGGGGGTGGAGGTTGGCGGCGCACCGGTAGCGGTGGCGGTGCTGGTGGCGATCGAGGTCGGGGTAGGAGTAGGCGAACCATCACCGGTGGTGATCGAGCCGGAGTAGACGTCGGTACCGATTGCGACCGTAAGCGTGCCGCTACCTCCGGGTAGCGCCGGCAAGGTGCCGCTGACGGTGACGCTGGTGTCGTTGTAGGTCCCGGTCAGCGAGAAGGCTCCGGTGTCCAAGTTGACACTGCCGGTGATGGAGACGGTTCCGATCACCGCCGCCGCAGCGGCATCGGAGTCGGCGCAAGCGGCGGCACCGGCGCCGTCGGTGATCGTCAGCGTGCCGGTGGCGTGTCCGTCTGATTGAACGACCAGGTTGACCTTGCCGACCTGGCTGCCGCTGAGCGCCACCGTACCATAGAACTGGCCGGTGAAGGGGCAACCGGTAAGCGCCGCGTTCACTGCCGCGACTAGCTCATCGACGGTGACCTCGCCGTCGTTGCCGGTGTCGAAGCTCGCGCATTGGCTGAGCGGCGTAGTCCCGAGGGCGATGTTCACTCCCAGCACCAGCTCGTCAACGGTGACCTCGCCATCGCCGCCGCAATCGCCGACGCAACCCGCATGGGCGCTGGCGGCGAACATGGCCGCGGCGATCAGCAGTGCGAAGGCGGTCGTGAGTTTGGTCATGACATCCTCCTCCAAGCACACCCCGGGGCGGAGCCAGCCGCCCCGAGATGCCTGTCGTCCGCCGGCAAACCGGCGCGGCTACTCCTTGCTCAGCTCCAGTGCTACAGCGTCAAGCGTCGGCGGGTAGGCCATGGTGGTGGTGGAGTAGATACCCGCCAGAGTGTTGGCCGGCGTCAGCGTGAGCTGAACGCTTTCGAGCTTGTTCCCTGGAATAGTCCGGTTCGAGTAGATCACCTGCGGCGCTGCGGGGGTGACCGACATCGGAATATCACCGCTGGCGAACACGTTGTGATTGAGGTCCACGATGTACACCTGATTGCCGCGCACCTCGACCTTGATGCGGGCCGCCTTGTTGACGTGGGTGGGCTCGTTGATCGCGCGGCCGCTCCAAGTGCCGATCATGTACGCGTAAATCCCGGGCGGCACGATGTTGGGCGTGGGGGTCGCCGCCGGTGTGGTGCGAGTCGGTGTCGGCAGCGGCTGCGTATTGGTTGCCGTCGGCAGCGGCAGCGTCGGCGTTGGCGTCGCTGTCGCGGTGCGGGTTGCCGTCGGTGTCGGAGTCGGCGACCCGTCACCGGTGGTGATGGTGCTGCTGTAGACCGCCGAACCGATCTGCACCGTCAAGCTGCCGGTGCCGCCCAAGCTGCTCGGCAGCGTGCCGCTGATGGTGACTGCGACGTCGTTGTAGGTTCCGGTCAGGGAGAACGTGCCGGCATCCAAGTCGACCGTGCCGCTGACTAGCACCGTGGCGATCAGGCCGGCGCTGCCGCCGTCGCCGAAGAAGGTCGCGCTACCGCCGTCAGAAATCTTGAGCGTGCCGGTGGCTGAACCGTCGGCTTGCACGGCCAGGTTGACTTTGCCGCTCTGACCCGCGTCCATCGTGACGCTGCCGTAGAACTGGCCGGTATACGGGCAGCCGTTGAGCGCGTTGTTGACCGCGCCGACCAGCTCGTCGACGGTCACTTCGTTGTCGTTGCTGGTGTCGAACGACGCGCACTGACTCAGCGGAGTGGTGCCGAGGGCGATGTTGACCCCGAGCACCAGCTCGTCCACCGTTACCTCGCCGTCGTCTCCGCAGTCACCGCCGCAATTGGCCGAGGCCGTCCCGAACGGGGCGGCGGCCAGCAGCATCATTACAAGAATGCGTACCTTCATTACCCTATGGACCTCCAGGTTCACTTCCATTCGCGGGCGCCGGACCATCCGGCCCCGCTCATTGCGAGTTCAAGGCCAGCGAACGGTGTTCATTGGCGGCGAAGGGCTTATGTTACCTCAGGGCTTGGGTCAAGGGTGGCAGCCGCCGCCGGGGCACGGGGGGTGTGCGACAAATCTGTGGGTAACGTGCAGCCGACCGGGCAAATCCTCAGCAGTCTGACAGTACTGTGTACTGTCAGGCCGAGGCCCATGGCCGAAAGGGACGCAATCTGTCATTCCCGCGAAAGCGGGAATCCACGGCACCGGCTCGCTACGAC
>JACQVA010000015.1 GCA_016210005.1 Deltaproteobacteria bacterium
GCATAAGAGCAAGGTAGTGGAGGGTTTTCGGGCAAGTACGGCGTTGACAAGCTGGTCCACTACGAAGCGCACGGCTGCGCAGAGACCGCAATCGTGCGGGAGAAGCAGCTGAAGAAGTGGCGCGGCGCCTGGAAGATGACAGATTGCGTCCCTTTCGGCCATGGGCCTCGGCCTGACAGTACACAGTACTGTCAGACTGGTGAGGATTCCCGGTCGGCTGCACGTTACCCACAGATTTGTCGCACACCCGTACAGCAACGGCGCATGTGCGCCGCTTTCCGGCTCCGGTCGTCGCCTGCTACGAAACTGATTACTCCGCTACCCGCCGGGTCAAGCGCCGGACCGCGACGTCGCCGAGAAACAGCGCCATGACGAGCGGGACAAGCACATCGTCAAGGCCGCGGGCCAGTTGGCGGGTGCCCGCGTGGCGGGCCACCAGCTCGCGCACTGGTGCATTGAGCTGCCCGCCGGTGGACGCGCTCAGCCGTGCCAGCAACGCGGTGTCGGCGTTGGGGGCGAAGCGCTCCTCCGGCACCTGCTCGTCTTCGCCCGGAACCGTCACCACCACGGTGCGCTGGTTCACATCGCGTTCGCTGCGGCGCTTGACGATGGTGAGGGCGTAGCGCCCGGCGGCGAGGCCGGGCAGGCGTGCGGCAAACTCACGCGGCTCACTGGCGGCCAAGGCCAGGTCCACCGTCTGTTCCTCGCTCAGGTGCAGCCGCGCCCACAAGCTGCCGTCGAAGGAGCCGTCAAAGGTGCGCACCACCAGCTCGAGCTGGCCGTCGCGGCGGTGCACTGCCGCAGCATAGTCCCAAGGGGTTTCGTCTCGGGCAGTCCAGTGCACCACTTGCGACCACAGCTTGCCAAAGCCCGGCCAGCCCACCCAGGTCTCGGCGTCGTCGCCCAGGCCGGCGGTGAATGCCACCACCCGCCCGAGCCCGTACTGCCACACGGCTAACAGCGGGTCGGTACGATCGCGAGCGGTCACAGCCAATACCGCCTCCGCGCCCGGCTTGATCCGGCTGTAGGCATACCCGCTCAGCGGCGGCATTTGCTGCGGCTCGAGGCCGCGCAGCAGCTGACTCGGCGAGCCCAGCTGCGCCAGGAATTGTTGCTCCTGACGCGGCGCCTGTACCAGCCGCTGCGAGGTGTCACGCAGCATCAGTTCGGGCAGAGTCTCCGCGTCTTGCACGTGGTAGAACTGGCCGCCGGTCTGCGCCGAGATGTCGTGCAGGAGCGTCAGGTTGACAGTGTCGGCGCCGATGCGAATGGTGGTGACGCTGATGGCGGCCTGGCCGAGCGCAGCGATGAGCGGATAGTGATCGGCCGCCGCCCGGTTTGTATCACCATCAGTGAGTAGAATAACGTGGCGTGTTCCGACCGCGGTGGCCGCCAGCTGCGCGCGCGCCGACTCGAGGGCGTCGTAGAAATCCGTGCCCCCGCCTTCGGCCAGCCGCGGGATGGTGTCGGCCAGGCGCTTGCGATTCTCGCGCAGCCGGCGCAACGGCGCCAGCTCGAAGGGTTGCGAATCAAAGGCGATGACGCCGACTAGGTCCTGGTCCTTGAGCTGCTGGATTACCGCCAGCGCGGCCTCGCGCGCATAGCGCAGCTTCTCGCCGTCGCGCAGGTTGCGGGCCCGGCTGTTGTAACCCATGCTGTTGGAGCGGTCGATCAGTACGAACAGGCCCAGCGGCTCGCGTTCGCTGCGCTGCGGGCGCCGCGGCTCCAAGCTCACCGGCAGCAGCGACTCCAAGGCCGTGCGCTTGAAGCCGGCGTCGCCGAAGGTGCGCTCGCCGCCGATGACCACCAGCCCGCCGCCGAAATCCCGCACGTAGCGCTCCCACAGCGCCAGGCGTTTGGCGTCCAACCGCGCCGCCGCGGTGTCCTGCATGATCACACACTGATAGGCGAGCAGCTCATCGAGCCGCTCAGGCAGGCGCTCGGGGGTGCGCACCTCGACCACCATCCCCTTGCGTTCGAGCACCGCCGCCAGCGGCGAGTGCGGCGCCGAGGTGATCAGCAGCACGCGCGTCTTGCCCAGCACCATGAGGCTGGTCTCGCGCCGGTTGTTGGCCGTGATGTCGTCATCCGGCGCGCTCAACTCCGCCGCTAGCTGGTGGGCCCCAGCGCCGCTGATGCGATAGGGGATCTCGATCGCGTTCAAGCCCGTCTGCAACGTGACGCGCTCACTGCCCAGCGGCTGGCCGTCGGCGAACAGCGTCAGCTGCGCCGGGCCGGCCGCCGCCTGGTTGCGCGCGATCAGCCGCAGCGGAACGATCGCCGCTTCGCTCACCACCGGCGGCACCAGCAGCCGCAGCAGCGCCACGTCGCGGTGCAGCGCTTGCGGCGGAGCGGCGGCAAAGACGCGCACACCGCTGCGCCGGGCGCGGGCGATCGCTCGACTGCTGTCGCCACGGCTCTCAAGCCCATCGCTGAGCAAGATCACCCGCCGCTCGGCGTCGGGCGCCAGCAACGCCAGGCCGGCATCCAGACCACGCTCGATGTCGGTTGCCGGCGCCGCCAGCACGCGCGGCAACCCCTCCACCGGACTCGGGGGCGCGGGCGGACGCACCACCTCGGCCTCGCGCGCGAACGCCACCACCGCCAGCTCGTCGCTGGGCGCCAAGGCCGCGGCGAGTTCACTGAGATAGCGCGCCGCCCACTGTCGCCCCTGTTCATCGATGCTCGCCGACACATCCACCGCCGCCACCACCGACAAGCGCTCGCTCGGCAGCCGCGCCGTCAACGCCAGTCCGGCCAGCGCCAAGACCAGCAGGCTGAATGCCGCGATCCGCAAGGCCGTGGCAGCCCGTGGCACCCGGCGCCCGCGCACGAGCAGCACCGGCACCAACAGCAGTAACAGCAGCAGCCACGGCTGGCGTACCGTGACGCCGGCGGTTTCGAGGTGGGCAAAGAGGTAGGACAGCGTCGGTTCGACCATTGTCAGCGCACGCTCTTGCGCCAGCACCCCGCTCTCGCACCAGGCGGCGACACCGGCACTGGCCGGCGGTGAGGTCCGTTAGGTCTCCAGGGCATCATGTTGGGGAACGTGCGTCCGGCGCGGCTGAGCATCGAAGACCTACCTCCGCGTTGCCGCCAACCACTCCAGCAGCAACAGACCCGCGCCGCCGGCAAGCAGCCACCAGCCGAACTCGCGGCCGGGCCCGGTAGCGTCGACTGCCGCCCGCGCAGGCTCGATCGCCGGCGGCACCGAGAGCGATTGCTTGCCGGCGCGGCCGATGTCGGACTCTACCGGATCGAGGAAGTTGGCGTAGACGCTGCCGGCAACGCCGTCGGCGCTGATGCGATACTCGCCGGCGCTGAGCGGCTCCAGGCTGGCTGAGCCGCCCCGCCCGAGTTCGAGGCGCTGGCCATCGGGATCGATCGCCGTCACCGGCACGGGCGGCAGGTCGCTGAGCGAGACCACGCGGCCGGTCATCGTCGTCGTCACGGCATCACGCGGTGGTGCCAACCAACTCACCAAGTTGAGAAAGAACAACAAGAAGCTGACGTGGTCGCTGCTGAGCAAGCGCTCGGCTTCGAGATCGAAGGCAATGCAGGCGACCCGCTGCCCGTTCTGCTCGCCGGCAAAGGCGAGTGCGAACTCGCGTTCGGCCGTACGCGCGAGCAACAGCGGCTCGTGCCATTCCGCCGGTAGCACCACGTGCGCCCGCTGAATCGGCAACGCGGTCAGGGGCTGCAACCCGCCCAGGGCCGGGTGCCGGTCGTTCCAGTCGAGCAGCTCGACCCCGTGCACCGCGCCGGCGACTGCGAACAGCGGATTGCCCGGCGGCGGGTCTATGTACATGGCCGCCGCCGGGGGCGGCGTTGCGGGCACGAAGCGGTGGAAGATAACCACGTCAGCGCCGCCGGTGGCGCTGGGGGCGTAGGCCTCGGGGGCCAGCACGCCGAGCTGCAGCGCGGGCGTTGCTGCGGCAATCGTCTTGAGCTCGTCGGTCAAGGGGCCAGGCGCGGAGATCAATAACACCCGCATGGCGGCGAGCGGCCGAATCCACCCGAGCGCCTGGTTGTCGGCGGGCAGCGCGTCGCCACCGTCGACTTGCGCATCCAACTGCACGGTCACCCGACCCGGCCCCGGAAAGCCGCTGGCGTGAAACGAGCGTAGCTCGCGGGCCGGGATGCTGAAGCCGGTACGCAACACCGGGGTTTCCTCCAGCCGCACGGTCAGTACCCCTTGCCCTTCGCGATGTGAGAAGTTCTGCACCACCACGTTCGCGCGCGCCGCGGGCGCGTCCTCGAACCGGCCTTGGAAGATCTGCAAGCCGGTGATCGCCAGGTTGGCATCGGTTTCGCCGAACTGTTCGACTGCCAGCTCGCCGCGCGCTGCCGCCGCCTGCCAGCGCGGCGGCAGCTGGCTCGGCGGCAAGTCGGAGAACAGTTGGACCTCGGTCCCCACATCGGTGCGTTGGCGCGCACCGGCGGCCAGCGCCAACGCCAAGTCGAGTTGCGTACCGGTATCGGTCGGCCGCACGCCGTCGAGCGCGCGGGTGAACGCCGCGCGGTCGCGGGTGAAATCAGCCAAGACCTGCGGGCGTGATGCCGCCGTTATCAGCATCGCCTCGTCATCCGCGGGCAACGCTGCACAACGCCGGCGCAGCTCGGTACGCGCTGCCTCGAAGCGCGTGCCGCCGCTTTCTCGCGCCTGCATGCTCGCCGAGGTGTCGAGGATGAAGATGTGGCGGCGCGCCGCCGCCGCCGCCCGGCCGTCGCGTAGATAGGGCCGCGCCAGTCCCGCAATCAGCCCGGCGAGCAACAGCAATTGCAGCAGGAAGAGCCAGTCCGGCCTGAACCTGCGCGCCTGTACGATGTCCTCGGGCACCGACCGCCATAACAGCAGCGACGGCACCTCGAGACGCCGTCTGACGCGCTCCCACAGGTAGAGCAACACCAGGACTGCATAGAGCGAGGCAAAGATCAGCGCGCCGGGGTTGAGTAGGCCCATTTGGTGATTGCGGATTGCCGGGCTTGCCAGGCGGCGGCGCCGGGAGCCGAAGCCTGAGCTTGCCGTCCACCACCCGCACTCATTTCACGATTCCGGCGGCGGGGAGATTGTAAAACAAGGCGTGTTCTAGGCCCGCGCTCGGATCAACGACGCTGAAGGGGAGCGCGTGGCGCTGGCACCAGGTGCGCAAGCTGTCGAGGTGGTGCTGCAGCGCGGCTTGATAGCGCGCGCGGTTGGCGGCGGTGAGCGTGATCACGCGCTCGGCGCCGGTCTCGCTGTCGCACAACCGGCCGCGCCGGAAGAGCCGGCCCGGGTCGCGCTCGGCCGGCCCGAGCACGCGCAGCGCCGCCGCCGTCCAGCCCCGTCCGGCCAGCGCTTGCAGTGCCGACTCGTAGCCTGCCGGCTCCAGCAGGAAATCGGATAGCAGCACCGCCACGCCCGGAACCCTGACTTGGCCGGCGTAGTGCCTGACGCCCTCGGCGATAGTCGTGGTGCCGGCCGGTTGCAGGCTGGCGAGGTAGTCACGCAGCCGCGCGAGCGCGTCTCGATGGCGAAACCAGGGCGAGCAGCGAAACGCTCGCCGGCCGTTGCCGGCGAGCGCCACGACGCGGACCGGATCGTTGTGGCGCAGGCTGATGTAGGCGACGGCAGCCGCCAGCGCGCTGGCGAAGGCGAACTTGCCGTCGCTCGCCGGCGCCGCCATCGAGGCGCTGCAGTCGAGGAGCAGGTGCAGGGCGGCCTCACGCTCGGCCCGAAAGGTCTTGATCAGCAGCTGATCCAGGCGCCCGAAGGCGTTCCAGTCGAGGTGGCGCAGATCATCGCCGGGGGCATAGTCCTTATGGCTGGCCAGCTCGAGCCCCGAGGCCTGGGCGCCGCGCGGCATCGGCGTGTTACCCGGCCGGGTGGCCAGGCTCTGGCGCACGCGCAGCTGCAGGCGCTCTAGTTTGCGCAAGAAACCAGCGGTGAATACCTGATCGAGCGGGGCTGCCGGCGGGCGCGGCGGCCCGCTTACCGATTCAGCGCCGGAGCCGGCGAGCGGCATGGACGAGTCCTTCAATCAGCTGGCCGGCGTCGACGCCGTCGGCCTCGGCGGCGAAGTTCAGCACCAGGCGATGATTGAGCGCGGGCACCGCCACTTCATCGATGTCGTCGTAGGTGACGTTGACCCGCCCGTCGAGCAACGCGCGCACCTTGGCCCCCAGCAGCAGCGCCTGACCGCCGCGCGGGCTCGAGCCGAAGCTGACGTAGCGGGCGAAGCGCTCGTCCGCCGGCAAACTGCCGGCGCCGGCGGGTGCGTACTTGGAGCCGGCCGGTACCGTGGCGCGCACCAGCGCCGCGGCATACTTCTCCAAGTGCGGCGCCACCAGCACCTCGCGCACCAGTGCCCGCAGCGATTCGATGCGCGCCGGCGCGTCGTCGGGATCGAACAGCGGCCGTACCGCCGGCTGCTCACCGACGGTGGTGGTGGCAATGATCCGCTGCAAGTCGTCCGCGCTCGGGTAAGGCAGCCGCACCTTGAAGAAGAAGCGGTCAAGCTGCGCCTCGGGCAGCGGATACGTGCCTTCCATCTCGATCGGATTGAGCGTGGCCAGCACGAAGAACGGCGGCAGTAAGCGGTAGGTGGTGCCGGCTACCGTGACCTGCAATTCGGCCATCGCTTCGAGCAGCGCGGCCTGGGTCTTTGGTGTGGCGCGATTGATCTCGTCCGCCAGCAGCACGTGCGCGAAAATCGGGCCCTCGATGAAAGCGAACTCGCGCCGGCCGTCGACCTCCATCACCATGCGCGTGCCGGTGATGTCGGCGGGCATGAGATCGACCGTGAATTGAATGCGGCTGAAGCGTACGTTCAGCACCTCGGCCAATGAGCGCACGATCAGCGTCTTGCCGGTGCCCGGTACGCCTTCAATCAGCACGTGTCCGCCGGCGAAGAAGGCGATCAATATCTGCTCGATGATGTCGTGATGGCCGATGACGGCGCGACCCAGCTCCGTGCCGATCTGCTGAAAGGTGGCGCGGAACTGTTCGATCTGCTGGCGGCCTGCGGGCGTGCTCATGGTCCCGGCCGCTGACTGAACACGCGGCGCACGATTTCTTCGTACGCGGGCGGGATCTCGGCCTTGCGCAGAACGTCGTCGCTGGCCTGCTGCGGGTTCAATGCCGGCAGGGTGCGCGCGCTGGCGGTAGCGCCTTCGCCAGTGACGCGTGCGCGCGGGGCGCGGGCCGACTCTGCCGGCTTGGCGGCGAGGCCATGGAGAAACGAGGTGAGCGTGACCTTGAACGTCCTGGGGCCGTCGCCGGCCGGTGCGGCTGCGCCCTCGTCCTTCACCAACAAGCCGCCGGCCCCGGCGCTGCCGGCCCCGGCCCCCGTGCCGGCCGCGGAATTGGCGCCCGCCGCCTGCGGTGCGCCGCCGGGCCGGTCTTGCGCCCCGCGGCGGGGTTCGGGATCGGCCTTGGCGAGTGCACCCGGCGGTTGTGGCTGAGCGCGCAGGCCCGACCCGGCAGCTTCGCGCCCCGGCTGGGCGCGCGCAGCGAGCCCGGGCGTGTCCGGCGCGTCGCCTCCCCGCGGCTGACGGCGCGGCAACAAGCCGTCGCTGTTGCGTGGCAAGGGGTCGGCGTGGAACTGCGCGCGCAGGAGTTGGCGCAAGCGCTCTGCCAGGTCCGGCTCGGCCCCAGTGGGATCGGTGCCGGCAAGATCCTCCGGCCCCGGCCCGCTGTCAGCGAGCGCGTGCCGATCGCCAGCAGCGCTCTGGCCGGCGAAGTGGGCTGCGCTGCCGGCGGCTTCCGGCGCAGCCGCCGCCGCGGTTTGCGCTGCCAGCGAGGCGGTCGCCGGCGCCTGATCGGTGAAGCTAGGGGCCCCGGCCGGGGCCGCCGTCGTGGCGGTGCGAGTCAGCGACGCTTTGTCGGCAGTCGGTGCGGCCGGCCGCGAGATGAGCGCGCTTGTGGTCGGCAGCAGCAGCGCGGCCAGCAGCAGGTAGGCCGAGCGCGGGATGCGCCGCGGCGAGAGTACACGCGGCTCCCAGCGGGCCGCCAGCGCCAGGGTGTCGGCCAGCAACAGGCCGGCGAGGCGCGCGGGCCGCCGGCGCGCACGCGCGGCCAGCAAGGTCGCCAGCCGGTCTTGCAACGCGGCCCGGCGGTCGATCAGCGCCGCGATTGCCGGCAGATCGTACCACCGGCGCCACAACAGCCAGGGTCCGCCCGCCAGCACCGCTCCGATCACCGCGAGTGATAGCCAAAACACCAGCCGAAAGACCGGCGACGACCCGTGCAACGCCGCCACCAGCAACGCGGCACTCGCCAGCGCCACGACGCTGAGGCCGAGGTAGACCAGCTGTTGTGCCGCAAACAGATTCACGCGCCGGCGCACCGCCTGCAGGCGCTGCTCTATTTCTTCAAAGCCGAGGGTGACCGCCGCCATCGCGCGAAACTACGTGCAAGCAGCCGCACCATAAAGGAGGGGCCGCAGGGGGTCAACTCGGGCCAGCGATCAACGGCCGGGGCCGGCGGTCAAGAGCGGGCAAGCGGAAGTGCCACCCGTCTGCACCTTGTCCCGCCGGCACCCCTCCGATACTGTTTGCAATCATGTCGCTGCGCGCGAGAGCCGCCGGGAACGAAGGCCGGGTGCTGCTGCTCACCGGCTTGAGCCATTTCACTACGCACTTCTTCGAGCTGATGTTTCCGACGCTGGCGGTGGTGTTGGCGCGCGAGGTGCAGCTGCCGCTGGCCGAGGTGCTGGGCTGGAGTTTTGCCGGCTACCTACTCTTCGGCCTGGGGGCGCTGCCCGCCGGTGTGCTCGCCGATCGCTTCGGGGCCCGGCGCGTGCTGCTGCTCGGGCTGGCCGGAATGGGCGTGTCGGCGCTGGCGGCCGCCGAGTCCGCGCCCGGCCGCAGCCTCGCGCTCTGCCTGGCCAGCTTGGGGCTGTTTGCCAGCTTCTACCATCCGGCCGGCATGAGTCTGATCTCGCACACCATCGCGGCCCGCGGCCGGGCGTTGGGGATCAACGGCATCTGCGGTAATCTTGGCATCGCGCTCACACCGGTGCTGACGGCGGCGCTGGTCGAGCGTTTCGGCACGCGCCAAGCCTTCGCGCTCGCTGGCTTCGCCGCCTGTACGCTGGCGGTGGGGCTGAGTTTTCTACCCATTCGCGAGCGCCCGGATTCCTTGGCGATGCCGGTGCCGGCCGCTGGGCGCAGTCGCTGGCTGCTGTTTGCGCTGCTGTGTGCCGCGGCGATGCTGGCCGGTATCAGCTATCGCGGCAACACCCTGGTGCAACCCGCCTACTTCGCCGAGCAGGTCTCGCAGTTACACTTCGGCGCCGTGACCTCTTTGGTCTATCTGGTGGGGATCGCCGGCCAATACGCCGGCGGCGTGCTGGCGGACCGCTACGACCTGCGCTGGCTCTACTTGGGCTTCCACGCTGCCAGCCTGCCGCTGCTCGTGCTCATGGCCGGTGCCAGCGACGCCGCCCTGGTTGGGCTGGCGGCACTGTTTGTGTTCTTCAGCTTGGGGATGCAGCCGATCGAGAACAGCCTGTTCGCGCGCTTCTCACCGGCGCGCTGGCGCGCCACCGGCTACGGCGTCAAGTTCGTGCTCACCTTCGGGGTCGGTTCAACCGCGGTGCAGCTGGTGCAGTGGGCCAATGCCGGCGGCGATCTCGGCACCGTCTTCCTGTACCTGGCCGCGGTGGTGGCGCTGCTGGTGGGGGTAATCCTGCTGTTTGTCGGCGTCTCCGCGGGTGAAGCCATGCACAACCTGCCGGCCCCCGCCGGCGAAGCCGTGGGATGAGTCATGCGCTTGGTGTTGGTGCGGCACGGCGAGACCGCGGGGCAGTCGAGCATTCGCTACTACGGCGCCACCGACGTGCCGTTGAGCGAGACCGGCCGGGCACAAATGCGGCGGGCGGCGGCGGCACTCGCCGGCGAAGACTTCGCGGCGGTCTATGCCAGTGACTTGGCGCGCGCGCGCGAAGGGGCACGCATCGTTTCCGGGCGCGCCGAGGTCACGGCCGTGCCCGGATTCAACGAGATCGATTTCGGCCATTGGGAGGGCCTGACGGCGGAGGAAATTCGCCGGCGCGACCCAGAGGCTTACGCGGCGTGGGCGGCGCAGCCGGCGGACTTCTCCTATCCCGGCGGCGAGGCGACCGCCGCCTTTCGTGCCCGTACCGTGGCGGCACTGCACCCGCTGCTGGCGGCGGCGCCGCCGGGCGCGTTGCTGTTCGTGCTCCACAAAGGCGTCATCCGCAATATCGTCAGCGAGCTGTTGCAGTTCGACGGGCACGCGCGCCGCCAGCTGGCAGTCGAGCTGGCCTCGATTCACGTACTGAGCCGAGTCAACGGCAGCTGGTGTGCCGCCGGGCTCGACCGCGTCGAGCACCTCTGATGGCGCTGCGCTTTCCAGCCTTGGCCGGCCGGCGGACGGCCGAGGCGGCCGCTGCGCGCCGGCTCAGCGCCGTCGAGCTATCGCCGATCAAAGCCGTGGAACTGCGCGCCAGCCGTATCCCCGGCGTGGTTTCTTTGGCGCAAGGCATTCCGAGCTTCGACACTCCCGAGCCGATCAAGCGCTTCGCCGCGGAGAAGCTGGCCGCCGGTGAATGTGCCAAGTATTCGGTGACACCCGGGCTGCCCGAGTTGCGCGAGCTGATCGCCGAGACCCTGCTGCGCGAGGGCATGCGCTACGACCCCGACACCGAAATCATCGTCACCTGCGGCGCGATCGAGGCCATCACCGCCACCTTGCTGGCATCGATCAATCCCGGCGACGAGGTGCTGGTGACCTCGCCGACCTACGCCTCGTACTTGCCCGCCATCCGTTTGGCCGGCGGCGAGCCGCGCTTCGTCGCCCTCGCCGAGGATGCCAACTTCGATCTCGACCCGGACGCCATTGCCGAGGCGCTCACCCGCCACACCCGCGCCCTGCTGCTGTGCAACCCCAACAATCCCACCGGCACGATCTTCTCCCGCGCGCAAACGCTGCGCATGCTGGCGCTGGCCGAGCAGCACGATCTGCTGGTGATCACCGACGAGGTTTACAAGGACTTCGTTTACAACGACGCCGTGCCGTTCAGCCCGGCACAAGTGAGCGCCGCACGCGGCCGGGTGGTGCGCACGGTGTCGTTCTCGAAATCGTACGGCATGACCGGCTGGCGCGTCGGCTTCCTGCACGCGGCGCGCGCGCGCGCCGCCGACATCCTCAAGGTGCACGACACGCTGGTCACCTGTGCGCCGGTGGTATCGCAGTACGCGGCGATCGCCGCGCTCACGCTCGGCGAGCCCTTCGTCGCCGAGTTTCGCCGGATATTTCATCGCCGGCGCGACCGCGTGATCGGTTATCTGGATGCCCTCTCCGAGGTTTTCGATTATCAGCGCCCGAACGCATCGTACTTCGTCTTCCCGCGGCTGAAAGACAGCGTGCCTTGGGCGCGTGATTCCCAGCGCTTAGCGGCCGACATCCTCGAGCGGGCGCGGGTGGCGCTGGTGCCGGGGGTCGCCTTCGGCCCCACCGGCGAAGCCCACTTGCGCATCTGTTACGCGCGTGATGACCGAGACATCGATCTCGCTTTCGAGCGGCTCACCGATTACTTCGCCGGGCGAGTGGCCGAGCGGCCGAGCGCGAGCGTGGCCCCACCGTTACCGGCACCTGCCGCCGGCCGCCGGCGGGCGCTCTTTCGCCGCGCCGGCGTAGCCGCGTTGCATGGGCTGGCGCGGCTGTACTTGGCGCGCCGGCGGCCGCTGGTGGTAGCGATTGCCGGCAGCCGCGGAAAGACCGTGATCAAGCGTCTGCTCGCCGAAGCGCTCGGGCGGCGCCTGGCGGTGCGCGCCAACCCGCTCTCTTACAACACTGAAGTCGGCGTGCCGCTGGCCGTGCTCGACACCGTCATGGACACGCGCCAGCCGGCTTCGGTGCTGCGCGGCTTGGCGCGGGCGCTGTGGCTGGCGCTGTTCTCCCGCGCCCGGCTCGACGTACTGGTGCTCGAACTCGGGGTGCGGCATGCCGGCGAGATGGCCAGGCACTTGCGCACCGTGCGCCCCGAAATCGGCGTCATCACCAGGCTGAGCCCCAGCTTCAGCGAGGACCATCAGGCGCTGGCGGTGCTACGGGCGGAAATCGCGTGCCTATGTCGTGATCTGACCGAGCGCGGCAAGGCGGTGCTGCTGTGCGCCGATGACCCGTCATTGGCGGTGCTGGGGCAGGAGTTGCCCGGCGCCTGGCCCTTCAGCCGCGCACAACTCAGCGAACAGGACGGCCAGCGCACGCTCGCGCTCGACGGCGCCGCGTACCCGGTGGCGCGCGAGATCGTCGGCGACAGCAATCTCTACGGCCTGATCGTCGCCACCCGCGTCGGCCGGCAGCTGGGGTTGAGCGAGGACGAAGTACGCTCGTTCCTGGCGGACCGCGCGTGAACGGCCGGCAGCGGCCTAAGGTGCCAGCGGTTGCTCCTGCCAAGCGCCCGCGGCCAGCCAGCGCACGTAGGCGGCGATCGCCCGCAGGTCGTCGTCGGCAACGAAGTGTTTGTAGGCCGGCATGCGCACGCGCTGGCGCTCGAAGAAGTAATGGCCGAGCGGATGCTCGGCGACGCGCGCCAGTGCGCCGTCGCGCAGCCAGGCCAGCAACTCCGCGTCATCGCGTACGAGCTCGCGATAGTCGTCGCCGAGAAATCCCGGGATGTAGCCTTTGAGCGAGCCCGGATTGGGCCGCCCGCCCATGCCCATCTCGCCGTGGCAGGCGGCGCAGCCGAGCCGGCCGAACATCTGCTCACCATGTGTGATGGCGGGGTCGGTAGGACGGAGCAGGCCGGAGACCAGCCGCAGGTAGGCCACCAGCGCATCGCTCTCGGCTTCGCTCAGCCAGTCGCCGAAGGCGGGCATACGCAGCGCCTGCGCCGCCAACTCGGCCTGATAAGCGGCGCGCTGGCGCTGGCGCTGCGGCGCGCCGTCGCGGATGTACTCGCGCACCTCGGCCTCGTCCTTGACGAACATCATCAGCGTCTGCTCGCCGAAGCCCGGCACGGTTTCATACTTGCTGCCGTGGTTGGGCACGCCGCCGCGGCCCTCGGGCCCGTGGCAGCTGAAGCAGCCGAGGCCGAGCGCCAGCTGCCGGCCGCGCACGGCAGGATGAGCTTCGGCGCGCAGCGCCAGGTCGCGTACCGGCGGCCAGGCCAGGTAAGCGTTCTCCAGCAGCAGAATCAGCGCCAGCCCATGGCTCCAGCTCAATCGCCTCATCGCCCCGACCTCCGTGGCCGCCAGTAAAGCCAACGTGGCTTGACAAGGCAACGCCGCGCGGGCGTAGATGCAGCCGCGGAGGCCACACGCTTATGCGCAGCTCGATCATTGCCGCCGGATTCACGCTCACGCTCCTGCTCGGGCGCGCCGGCGCCGAACCGCCCGATCGGGTGGCCGCACTGCTGCGTGCAGTGGAAGCGGCGGTGCAGCCGGCCACCGCGCTGCGGGCCGACGGCGAGTTGACCGTGGCCTCGCCCGAGCAGACCCTCAGCTACCCTTTGATCTTGCTCTCTCGGCCCGGCCGGCATGCCAGCGAGCTATACTTCGAGCTCGGCCACAACGGCGGCAAGGCCCTGGTGCTGGAAGGTGGCGCGCGCAGCTTGCGGCTCGCCGCCGGTGCCAGCCGCCCCGAGCCTTTTCCCGCCGACGCGGCCTGGGCCGGCAGCGAGTTCTCGCGCGAGGATTTGCAGCCGTTCCGCGCCGCTGCTTTCGGCGACGTCCGCATCAGTGACGAGAGCGCCACTCGCATCACCCTCGCGCTCGTACCCAAAGCCTCGCAGTACTGCTTGCTGGTGATGACCATTGATCTCGAGCGCAAGGTGCCGCTGAAGATCCTTTACTATCGCGGCACGCTCAACAACCTGGTCAAGATGCAGCGCGATGGCGATCACGCCCGCATCGCCGGCAGCTGGCGGCCGCGCACAGTCACGATGGAAGACTTCAAGCTGCGCACCCAGAGCACGCTCCGGCTGCGCTGGACGGAGAACCCAGATTTCTCCCCCGCCGTATTCGAGCCTGCGGCTCTGGCCCAGTCCTCGGGGTTGCGCTGGCCGTAAGCCCGCCGGCTAGAACTCGCCTAGACCTCGATGGTCTTCCAGTAGCCGCTGCGGAAGCGCCACGACTTGAGCGCGGCGCGGGCGACGTAGTCGCCGATGAGCGCGGCCCACACCCAGACCAGGCTCAGGTGGAACACCGAGGCGGCCAGGTAGGCACAGCCGAGCCGGCAGCCGTAGAAGGCCACCAGCACGGTGATCAGCGGAAAGCGGGTATCGCCGGCGCCGCGCAACGCGCCGCCGATGGTGAAATCAATCGCCATCAACGGCTGCGCCAGCCCCAGCATGTAGATGAACGAAACCGTGTCGGCGACGACCTCGTCATCGTCAACGAAGAGCCGGGCAATCGGCCGGGCCGCCACGATGATCAGCAGCCCGCAGGCCGACATGAGATAGACGGACAGCCAGCTGGCTTCCCAGCCGGCGCGCTCGGCGCGGCGCGGATCGCCGGCCCCGAGGTTTTGCCCGACCAAAGCCCCGGCGGCGGCGCCGAAGCCGAAGCCGGGCAGAAAGGAGAGCGCCAGGATGCGCACCCCGATGAAGTACGCGGCCACCGCGCTGGTGCCGTAGCGCGCCGCGAACCACAAGTAGAAGAAGAACCCGATCTGCATCAGCAATTGCTCCGCCGCGCTCGGATAGCCGATGGCGAGGATGCGCCGGATGGTGCCGGCGTGCGGCCAGAGCTGGCGCGGCGCCAGCGTGAGCGCCAGCGTCCCGCGCGCCAGCAAGAGCAACCCCATGGCGCCGCCTGCGCTGAAGGCGATGGTCGTCGCCAGCGCCGAGCCCCGCACCCCCATTGCCGGCAGGCCGAACTTGCCGAAGATCAACGCGTAGTTGCCGGCGACATTGAGCACGTTGACCACCACGCCGATGACCAGCGGCGTGCGCGTGTCGCCGGCGCCGCGCAACGCCGAGCCCACCACGAAGAGCACGGCCGAGGCCGGAATCGACAGCATGACCAAACGGACGAAGCCGCTGCCCAGCTCGATCACCTTCGGCTCGACACCGAACAACGCCACCAGCGGCTCCGCCCAGATGATCACCGGTGTAATCGCCGCCACCGAGAGCAGCGCGGCCGCCAGCAGCGACTGCGCCAACACGCCGCGCGCCTCCTCGGGCTCGGCGGCACCGATGTGCCGCGCCACCAGCGCCAGTGTCCCCGTACCCACCGCGGTCATGGCGACACTGACGCCGGAGAGGATCTGCGCCCCGACACCGACCGAGGCGACCGCGGCTGCTCCCAGCCGCCCCACCATCAGCGTGTCGACCAGGCCGACAAGCGACTCGAACAGGAAGGTGATGATCACCGGCCACGCCAGCGCCCAGATGACGCGGCGCAACTCGGACTGGCTCACGGCGATGGCTGGCGCGGGCACGCGGGGGCTGACCGGTTCGGCGGTCACGGTCAACGACGGGGCTTCACCATCCATGGGCAGGTGCGGTCACGTCACCGGATTTGCCCCCGCAAGTCAAGGTAGGTGCTACAGTATTGGAATATTAACCAAGCGGCGCTGGGCGAAGGCATACAGCGCTGCCGGCCGGTGTGGGCCGCGGCGCACCCGGGGCAGCTCGCGCAGCAGCCCGGTGGCCAACATCTTCTTGCGGAAGTTGCGCCGGTCGAGGCGCCGGCCGAGGATGATCTCGTAGACCTCCTGCAGCTCACCGACGGTGAACTCGTGCGGCAGCAGGCTGTAAACGATGTTGGTGTAAGCCAGCTTGGCCCGCAGGCGGTCGCGGGCATAGCGCGCCACCGCGCGGTGATCGTACGCCAGCGGCGGCAGCTGATCGACCGCGCGCCACTCCAGCCGAGCGTACTTCGGATGCTCCCCGAGATCACGGCCGCGACGGGGAAGCAGTGCAAAATAGGCGACCGAGACCACGTGCGCCCGCGGATCGCGCCGCGGCGCACCGAAGCTGCGCAGCTGCTCCAGATAGGGGTGGCGCAGGCCGGTCTTTTCGTACAGCTCGCGCTTGGCGGCGGCCTCGAGCGACTCACCCACACCCACCAGTCCGCCCGGGAAAGCCCAGCGGCCGGCGAAGGGCCCGTCCTTGAGCTTGACCAGTAAAGCCTTGAGCACGGCCTCGTCGATGGTGAAGATCACCACGTCGACAGCCACCCAGGGTTGAAGCTGCGCCGCCGCTTGTGTCATCAGCGTGCGGCCCACCGGCTCAGCGGCTGAGATCGAGCATCCGGCGCAGCGAACGCTCGGCGCCGGCGCGCACCTGTTCGTCGAGCACGATCTCGTGCTCCATGTTTTCGAGCGCTTGCAGCGTGCCCGCCAGCGTGATCATCTTCATGAACTGGCAGAGCTTGCACGACTTGTAGAAACGCTTCTCCGGCACCTCGATCAGCAGGCGGTCCGACAGCCCGCATTCGGTAACGATCAAGAACTCCTCGGCCGGGCTGGTCTTGGCGTACTGCACCATGCCGCTGGTGCTGAGCACTGCGTCGGCCAGCGCTACCACGTCGGCCCGGCACTCGGGGTGGACCAGCACCTTGACGTTGGGCAGGGCATCCTTGACTGCCTGAATGTTGGCGGGTGTGATCTGGTGATGAACGTAGCAGTTGCCGTTCCACGAGATGATGGTCTTGGTGGTTTGCGTCTGCACGTACTCGCCCAGGTGTTGATCGGGGACAAACAGGATGTGTTGCGCGGGCAGGGCGGCGACGATCTGGGCCGCATTCGAGGAAGTGCAGCAGGCATCGACCACCGCCTTGACCTCCGCGGTGGTGTTGACGTAGGCGACGGTCATGAGGTCGGGATAGAGGGTGCGCAGCTGGCGCTGGCGCTGCTGCAGTTCCTCCGCGTTCACGGCGTCGGCCAACGAGCAGCCGGCGCGCAGGTCGGGGAGCAGGACGGTCTTGTCGGGGTTGAGGATCTTGGCGGTTTCGGCCATGAAGTGAACGCCGCAGAAGACGATGACGCCGGCGGTGACGCCGGTGGCTTGGCGCGCCAGCTCCAACGAGTCACCGACGAAGTCGGCGACCTCGAAGATCTCCGGCCGCTGGTAGTTGTGCGCCAGCACCACCGCGTTGCGTTGCTGCTTGAGCTGGTTGACGCGGTGGATCAACGTTGCCAACTCGGCGCAGTTGTCGCGGTTGTAAAGCTGCGGTGTATTGAGACAGGCGAACTCCTGCTCCAGTTCGGCGGCGGTTGGTTCGGGGTGAGGGATCATGCCGGTTCCTTTAGTTTGCGTACAAACTACGCATAGTCGGTGCCGGCGTCAAGCCACCCCGGCGAACCGCCACGGCGGCTGCCGGCTTGACAGGTTGGTTGCGAACGATCAATGCTCCGAGCCGGCGGGAGGAGGGCCGAACATGTCCTTAGCAATGAGTCGAACGGAACGGGAAACCTTTCTGGCGGCGGTGCGAGTGGCCGTGGTCAGCGTCGCGGCTCCGGGGCGGGCGCCGCTCTGCCTGCCGATCTGGTACAGCTACGAGCCCGGCGGGGCGGTGCGCTTCGCCACCGGCGGCAGCTCGAGGAAGGCAGCGCTGATGCGCGCCGCCGGCCGCGCCAGCCTGTGCGTGCAAACCGAAACCCCGCCGTACCAATACGTCAGCGTCGAGGGGCCGATCACCATCCGCGAGCCCGACTTTGAGACCGATTTGCGCCCGCTGGCGTACCGCTATCTCGGCCAAGAGATGGGTGACTGGTACCTGCGCACCACTGCCTCCGAGCGCGCGGATAGCGTTCTGGTGACGCTGACGCCCGAGCGCTGGCTGAGCGCCGACTACAACAAGATGGTGATGGCCTGAGCCCTGCCAGCGGCCGGCCAGCGCGGCTGGTGCCGGCCGCCGGCCGCGACGGCTGGCACCGGCAGCCGGCGGCGACGGCTGGCAGATGATTGGGCCTGAAGGTGATTGCATTGGAGCGCTCGGCGGGCTTTGATACGAACTGTGAGTATGGAGCCGAGGGAGGCACAAACGCAGTTGGCCGGGCAAGTGAGTTCGCTGCTGCCAGCCCCTGGGGAATGGCAGGATGCGGACTACCTGTGGCTGACACGTCGCACGCATCAACTTGTCGAATTGGCGGACGGGGTGATTGAGGTGTTGGCCATGCCCAGCGAGCGGCACCAGGCGATGGTCGCGCAGCTCTTTCTGGCCTTCTTGGCAGTCGCGCAGCGAATCGGCGGTAAGGTTGTGTTCGCGCCGTTTCGGCTGCGATTACGCACGGGCCGGTTTCGCGAGCCCGATCTGCTCGTGCTGCGCTCGGCCGGCGATGCGCGCCGGCACGACGCCTATTGGGACGGCGCCGATCTGGTCATCGAGGTGCTCAGCGAGGACGACCCCGAGCGCGACACAGTCACCAAACGTCGCGAGTATGCGGAGGCCGGTATCGCGGAGTACTGGATCGTCGATGGCAAAGCCGAGACGATCACGGTGCTGCAGCTCGAGGCCGGCGGCTACCGAGAACACGGTTCATTCGGCCGTGGCACCGCGGCCACCTCACTGATCCTGCCCGGGCTCGGTGTAAACGCCGACAACGTCTTCGACGCCCGGTGAGTCTCGCCTTCGGATCTCCGGCCGGCGGTCACCTCTGAGACGCCGGCTGATCACAGGCCGTGACCCAGAGTGACGCCAGCAAGGTTGCGGCGCTTCCGAGTTGCTGCTCGATCACGGCGTGCAAGGCCGTATCCAGACGCCGGAAATACAGCGGGTTGTGCGGCCAGAGCGCAGAGGCGGCCTCGCGGTCGGCCCGCAAGATGGTGTCGATCAGGGGATAAGTGCGAGTGAAGCCGTCGAACAACTCGCGGCGCAGGTCGGCGATCGGCCGCGCCGGCTGCAACCGGCCGCGCAGCGCGGCCTCGTAGCGCACGAGGCGATCGTCGACCACGCCGACTTCCAGGCGCAAGTGCACGCCGCGGTTGCCGCTGTGCTGGCCGTCGTAATTCACCGTCAGATGCAGCGGCTGGTGGGCATCGGCGACGTAATGACTGAGATAGCCGGCGCTGCGCACGATGGCGGCGGCGTCGCCGCGGCGCAGATCGTCGCGCAGCGTGCGGCTGAAGCGCAGAATGACCCAGGGCAGCACCCCCCGCTCGTGCACCGCCGCGCGCCCCGCCCGCGCCACCGCCTGGCGGTAGAAGCGGGGGAAGTCGGCGAACGGGTAAGGCATGTACGCATCGAGATCGATGAAGTGACGTACCGCTTCGCGCTGGCCCTCGCGCTGGCGCAGGACGGTGTCAGGTTCGACCGAGCGGCTCAACAGCAGCGCGCGGTGCTCGCGTAGCACCGGGGCGCAGGCCGCCGGCAGCAGATCAACCGCCAGGTCGGTCACCAGCCGATGCGTGCGTGTGCCCCAGGCGGCGGCAGGTGGCGGGGCGATACCAAGGAGCACCCAGGCCGCCAGGCTAAACCAGCACGCGCGCATAGCCGCTCCACCACAAGCTGACGAAGACCGCCGTGACCGCGAGCACCAGCGCCAGCGCCACCGCGTCGCCGGCCGCGAAGCGATACTGCTCGAAGCTGGTGCGGCGCCGGCGCGACTGAAAGCCGCGCGCCTCGAGCGCCATCGCCATGGCGTCGGCGCGCCGCAACGCGCCCATGAAGACGGGCACCAACACCGGCACGTAACGGCGCATGCGCTGGAGCAGGTTGCCCTCGTCGAAGTTGAAGCCGCGGCTGCGCTGCGCCTGGACCACGGTGAACGCGGCCTCGACGAACACCGGCACCAGCCGGAACGCCAGCGTCATGGTGAAGCCCAGCTTGTACGGCATCCCGATGCGGGTTAGCGCGTAAGCGAACTCCTCGATCTTGGTGATCGATAGGAACAACACCCCGACGGCCAAGAACGTGGCCAGCTTCATCGCCATGCCGAGGGCAAACTCCAAGGCCGCCGCGCTGACTTGAATCGGCCCGAGCTCCAGCAGCGGCTCGCCCTGGCCGTAGAACAGACTCCAGATCAGCAGCGTCATCACGAACACCATGACGAACAGTACCCGCAGGCGCCGCACGTTAGCCAACGCCCCGATCCAGCCGATCAACCCGAAGACCCCGAGCGTGAGCGGCAGCTGCAGCAGCGGCCGTTCGGTGACGAAGATGGCGACGAAGAAACCCAGCATCGCCAGCACCTTCACCGTCGGATTCAGTTGGTGCAGCGGCGTGCGGCGCTCGAGGTAGAGGTAGAGGCGCACGCTTCACCAACCGTCAGGGGTGCGGGCTGAGGCGGGCGGTGTCTCATCCGCCACCGCCCGCGCGAACTCGTCAACCGACAGCGGCGTGAAACCGAAGCGCCGGCCGAGCCGGGTGACGTCCGGGACGCGGAAGTGGCAGCGTTCGAGCAACTCCGGCTGCGCGAACAGCGCGCGCAACGAGCCGTCGAACAGCACCCGGCCGCGCGCCAGCAGCACGCCGCGCCGGGCATACTCGGCCACCACCCACGGGCTGTGGGTAATGATGATCAACGTCATTCCCGCCTGCTGCAGCCGGGTGACGAGATCCATCATCCGGCGCTGCTCGGGATAATCGAGACCGGTGGTGGGCTCGTCGAGCACCAGCACGCGCGGGCGCAGTGCCAACAGCGAAGCCACGGCCAGGCGCTGGCGTGCGCCCTTGGTGAACAGGAAGGGGTCGTGCTCCTCGGCCCCGCACAAGCCGACGGCGGCCAAGGCCTCGTCGACCCGAACGGCCACCGCCGCCGGGTCGAGGCCCAGGTTGCGCGGGCCGAAAGCCACCTCATCACGCACGGTGTTGGCGAATATCTGGTGGTCTGGGTTCTGGAAGACATAGCCGACCTCGCCGGCCACCCGGCTGAGCGGCAGCGCCGCCAGGGGCTGGCCGTGGAGCAGCACCCGGCCGCCGGTGGGCACGAGCAAGCCGTTGAGCAGCTTGGCCAGGGTCGTCTTGCCCGAGCCGTTCTGGCCGATGAGTGCGACGCTGTCGCCCGCGCGAATCTCCAGCGATACTTCTTCGAGCGCGTTGCGCTCGGGCTCGTAGGCGTACGTCACCGCCTCGACCTGCAGGATCGGGGCAGCGGCGGCGTTCAAAGCGGCGCCGGCGCGCGCGGGCGCCGGCAGCGGGTCGTTGCCTTGGCGCCGCCCCAGGCGCTGGCGGAGATCCTCGCTGAGCGCCTCGAGTGTCCGCACCGTTCGCCGGAGGCCGAAGGCGCGCGCCAGGCGATCGAGATCGGCGGCTCGCACGGCGTGGCGTTCGAGCAACTCGACCTCGGGCAGCACCTCGGCGGGCGCGCCGCTGGCCACGATCCGCCCGCGGTCCAGCAGCACCACCCGATCGGCGCGCTCGGCGGCCTCGATCTCGTGCTCGATCAGCACCAGCGTATAGCCGTCGCGGCGCAGGCGGCCGAGCACGTCGAAGATCTCCTGTTTGCCGGCCGGGTCGAGGTCGGTGGTGGGCTCGTCGAAGATGAAGATCGGCGGGCGCAGGGCGAGGATGGCGGCGATCGCCAGGCGTTGCTTCTCGCCCCCCGAGAGCGTCGACGGGTCGCGGCGCTCAAAGCCGGCGAGGCCGACCGCGGCCAGGGCCGCGGGCACCCGTTGTCTCATCTCACTCGGAGTGTGGCCGAGTTGCTCCATGGCGAAGGCGATTTCTTGCAGCACGTTGGTGGCGAAGAGCTGGGCCTCGAAATCCTGCGACACCAGCCCGACGACGCCGGCCAGGTCGGCGACCCCTTCGCCGGTCAATCGCCGCCCGAGAATTTCGATGCTGCCGGTCAGCGTGCCGGGCTGAAAGGCCGGAACCGTGCGATTGAGGCACTTCGCCAGCGTCGACTTGCCGGCGCCGCTTGCCCCCATCACCACGATCAGCTCGCCGCGGTGAACGGTCAGGTCGATATCGCGCAGCGCCGCCTCCTCGTTATCACTGTAAGTGAACGAAACTCCCCGCAGGGCGATGGCGACGTTGCCTTCCACGGCCGACCCGACTGTCTACTTTGGCCCTTAGACCTCGGCCGTAGACCTTGGACGTTGGACCTTCGGACTATCCTTCATAGCATCGCCAGGCCGATGAGCAGAACGACGATGATCGGTGCCAAGCCCAAGCCGACGTCGGCGGCGCGGGTGGTCGAGACCGTGTAGTGAGCGATCAACGGCAGCTCGAGGCGGCCGGTGGAGAGCAGCGTGCCGAGAATCATGCCGCCGGCCACCGCGCCGATCACCAAGATCAGCCCGACTGCGCGCGACAGGCGCGAGCGCGGCGCCCGGGCACCCATGACGTCGCTGTAGCGCAGCTTGGCAGCCTTCACCCGCGGATAGATCACTGCCAGCAGAAACGGCGTCAGCACGACGGCGACGACGAAGTTGTTGACCAAGATGATGTTGCCCAGCACCGAGAAGGGGACGAAGCCCAGCAGGTTGATGCCCCAGCCGATGGTCAGTGCGCAGACCGCGCTGGCCAGTCCGACGACGCCGGTGAAGACCAGCCACTCGAGCGGCAGCTTCGGCACCGGGTCGCGCTCGCCCATCAGCGCGGTCCACACCTTATAGGGCACGAACCCGTAGAGGAAGTTGCCGAAGAAGCCGAACAGATCGCCGGGGCCGATGCCGCCGAAGAAGTCGCCGATGACGTTGCCGATGGCGGCGCCCCAGGCCCCGGCCGGACCGAAAAGGAACGAGCAGATCACCGGCACGGCATTGGCCGGGCGGAACTCGGTGACGCCGGGAATGATCGGCAAGACTTTGAACGGGATCAAGATGGCCGCGTACAGCGACGCGCTCATGGCGGTGAGCACCACCATGCGCGTGTTGCCCCACATGTCGATGAGGTCGCGCATTGTGCGCGGGCTCCTTCAGGCGACCTCGGCCGGTTCTTCGGGGGCGGCCTTGAGCGGCCACGTGATCTCGCCAGGCAGATCGAGGTGAAGCTTTGTCATGACCATCTCCCTCCAGCGACCGTAAACTAGGTTTTTGAGAGTCGATTGCCAAGCCGCGAGCAATCTATCGCAGAGGCGGGCGTCATCGGTGATGCGGTTGAACCCCCCATCATGCCGCCCGCCTCCTGCGGGAGCGCCGTCGCGGCAACGCTTCGTCGAGGGCCACGAGGGCACGCAGAGCTTCGTTCACGCACTGGGAGTCGGGAAAGCGCGCCGCCAGATCCGGATCGAGCACCCGGAGCAGCGCCGATGCTCTGCCAGCCTTGCCGGCGAGTCTTCCCCGGGTGGCCTTCGACCAGTCGTAGCGACCCGGATGCCCCTCGGGAAGTTTGCTGGGGTCAATTCGGCTCATCGTATTTCCTCCTTTGCGTGGCGGACGCCTTGCGTGCGCTGATGATGCGAACCCGCCCAGCGAGCAGGCTTTCGGTGTGCACAACGAAAAGAACCCGCAGCAGAGCGGAACGGCCGATGGTGATCCAGCGTTGCGGAAAAACCAGATCCGGCGCCCCGACGGCCATCGGATCCGCGAGCGCGGTGATCGCTTCCTCGAAGGACACGCCGTGTTTCTTGATGTTGGCAGCAGCCTTTAGATCATCCCATTCGAAGTCACCGAAGACGACCTTTGCCACGCATCGACCATACTAACCCGTTTGCTGTGGTCAAGGCCTTCGAGGAGAGGCGGCAGGTCCATGATCCGCTCGCCGTGCGCGGCGGCGTTTCGGCGGCAGCGATCATCGGTGCTTTCCTCGATGAACGACGAGCCCTGCCGGCCGGGATCACGCCCGGGTTGGCCGCTCCATTTCCTCCGTGATCGCCGCGCACAGCAGCGGGAACATGATCTCGTGGTGGCCGGTGAGCTCGTAGCCGCGGCCGCTGCCGAGCGTCGGCCGCTGCACGACGTTGACGTGCGGCCGGTAGTGACGCAAGAAGTCCATGTCCACGGTGACGAGATCGGCAACCGTCGCGCCCACGTTGCGGGCGAGGTTGAGCGCCTTCAGAAACGTCTCCGGGATGACGACGGCGGAACCCAGGTTGATGAAGACGCCGCCGTCCATGCCTGCGGCCACCGCCGCCAGCGCGCGGAAATCGGCGAGGCTGGTGCTGCCGATGGCGGCCCCGTCTGCGCTCGGATGCATGTGGATGATGTCGGTGCCGATGGCAACATGCACCGTGGCCGGGATTGCCAAACGGTCGGCAGCCGCCAGGATGCTCAACCGCTGATGCGGCAGGGCGGCGCGCGCGATCTCGCGGCCGACGGATTGGCCAAGGCCGAGGCCGGCTTGGGCCCCCTGCACAATCGCCCGGTTGAGGAATTCGCCGGTCTCCTGCGCCATGCCGAAGCGCCCGTCGGGCAGATGCGCCGCGACGTCTTCCGAGGTCTCACCCTGATAAGCCAGCTCGAAATCATGGATGATCGCGGCGCCGTTCATGGCCACGGCGTGGAGTACTTCGCGCTCCATCAGGTCGATGATCAGCGGACTCAGCCCGACTTTGATCGGGTGCGCGCCCATACCGAGAACGATCGTCTTGCCGGCGCGCTGGCGGCTCGCGATCGCCGCGGCGATCGCGCGCAGGTCGCGGGCCGCGAGGACGTCGGGCAGGGCAGCGAGCAAGTCGCGGACACTGCCGTTCGCGCGATGCGGGACGCCGAGCGCGCCGGTGGCCACCTTGCTCGGCCGCTTCCCCAGCGGATAGGTGCGGACCTGGGCGAGGTCGAGCGGCGGAAATCGCCTCATCGCCTGGCCGCCTTGCTCCGCTGGCGCGGCCGTCGGGGTGTCGCCGGCGGACCCGCCGCTCGGCCGAAGAGGATCTGCTCGGCCAGCTCACAGATCGCGTGGCCGATCAGAATGTGGGTCTCCTGAATCCGTGCGGTGTCGCCGGTTGCGCTTACACACAGGTGGTGATCGACCAGCGCGCCCAGCTTGCCGCCGCTGCCGCCGGTAAGGCCGACGGTGCGAATTCCCATTTCACCGCAGGCAGCGACGGCGCGCAGCACACTGGCGGAGTTGCCGCTGGTGGAGAGGGCGATGGCCACGTCGCCGCTCCGCCCGAGGGCACGGACTTGCTTGGCGAAGACCTCGTCGTAGCCGAAGTCGTTGGCAATCGAGGTCAAGGTCGAGGAGTCGGTAGTGAGCGCAATCGCCGCCAGCGGCGGGCGTTCGAGCGCGAAGCGGTTGACGTACTCGGCGGCGATGTGCTGGGCATCCGCGGCGCTACCGCCGTTGCCGAAGAGCAGCAGTTTGTTGCCGGCGTATAGGGCGTCGGCGATCAGATGAACGACCGGCTCGATCGCGCGGCCGTGCTGGCGCAGGAACTGCTGCTTCGCGGCGATGCTGGCCGCAAAGATCTGCCTCAGCTCGCGTTGCATGGGCAGCGGTGTACACCAGGCGATGCAGCGAGGCAAAGGTTTGCCGGGTGGGGAACCCGGCGGGTTTGCGCGGGCCGCGCCTGGCAGCTAGTAACGGAGGCCATGATCACACCGCGGCGGCGCTGGAGAGCATTGCTTGGCGGGGCCGCTCTTGCGTGGGTGCTGCCGGGAGCGGCGGCGGGGCAGACTACTGCGGCAGCGAGTCAGCTGCTCCACGTCGCTCCGATCGCGTTTCTGCCCGCCAACAACGCAGCCGGTTATGTTGTCGAGCAGGGCGGGCTCGGCCGCCTGTGCTCGCACAAGGGGGCGGGCTACTTTGTCGCTCCGCTGCAACTGCCCGACGGCGCGGTCATCGAGCGCGTGGCCATGCTGCTGGTCGACACCAACCGCGACGCCCTCGGCCTGATGTCGCTGGTGCGCCGTGAGCCCGAGCGCTTCGAAGTGCTGGCGATCAGCCCGGTGTCCGCCGGAACCACCGAGCTGGAAACCCTCGCCAGCGCTGACATTAGTGCGCCCGTGATCGACAACGAGCGCTACACCTATCTGCTGCAAGTGCTGCTCACCGGCCCGGGCGTATGCCTCTACGACGCGCAAGTGACCTATCGCAGCCGCTGAGTTCGACATCGGGCTGGCTCCTGCTTGCACTGTTGGTGCTGTCAGGATGCGGGCGGGAGGCGCCCGGGGTGAGGCAGTGGTTGCTGGCGGGCGGCTCGGCGCCGGCAGCCGAGGTCACGCTGCTCACAGTCGGTGACGAGACACGGCCGGGAGTCCGGTTGGCGCCGGGGGCGACGGTGGCTTGGCCGGTGGCGGTCAGCGGCCGGCTGCATTTTGCCTTTGCGGCCGAGCGCGCCGAGGCGGCCGAGCATCCGCCCCGGCTCGAAGTCAATGCCACCGAAGCCGGCGGCGGTGCGGCGCGCTTGGCCACGGTTGCCGCCGCCAGCCACAGGCACTGGCAAACCATGGCAACCGGGCAGGTGCTGCGTGCCGGCCAGCGGATCAGCTTTACAGTGCCGCAATCCGAGCCGAGCGCGGTGCTGCTGGGTGATCCATGGATCGAGCCGCCGGCGGCGCTGGCGCCGGCCCTGGTGGTGGTCGTGCTCATCGACACCCTGAGAGCCGATCACACCTCGCTGCTCGGCTACCACCTGCCGACCACGCCCAACTTGGAGCAGCTGGCTCGTGATGGCGTGACCTTCACGCAGGCGCACACCCCGGCGCCTTGGACGCGGCCGTCGGTAACGTCGCTTCTGACCAGCCTCGATCCGCTCACTCACCGTGTCGTCGATCGCGTCGACCGGCTGCCGCAGCAGATCACCACCTGGCCGGAGGTTATCCGCCGCCAAGGCTTTCGCACTGCCGCTGTCAGCACCAACCCCAACGTGCTCCCGCTGTGGGGGCTGGCGCAGGGGTTCGGGCGCTTCATCGATTTGGATTCCTTTCGCTGGCTGGAGAACTCCGACGCGCAGCAGGTCTTTGCCCGCGCCGAACGGCTGCTGGACGATGAGCCGCTGCCGCTGTTCTTGTATCTGCATGTGAACGATCCTCACGGCCCCTACGATCCGCCGCCGCCGGCGGCGCGCCAGCTGTTTCCCGACTACTCGCCCCAGAGCCCGGGGCGTAACCTGCGGGCCACCGACCCGCCGGCAGTGATCGCCGCCGCGGTGCGGCGCTACGACGGCGAGATCCGTCACGCCGATGCGGCGCTGGGCCAGTTCATCGAGCGGCTGCGTGCGCGCGGCTTGTACGACAACGCGGCCATCGCCGTGGTCGGCGACCACGGCGAGGAGTTCACCGATCACGGCGACATCAGTCACGGCAAGACCCTGTTCGAGGAGATGCTGCACGTGCCGCTGTTGATCAAGTTTCCCAAAGCGGCCCATCGCGGCGAGCGCGTGGCACGGATGAGTTCGCTGACCGACGTGTTGCCGACGCTGGCGGCGGCGATGGGCTGGCCGAGCCCGCCGGCGATCGCAGGGCAGGACCTGATGCCCGCGATGGCGGGCAAGGCCGCCGGCCGCAGCCGGCTCACGGCATCGACTCAGTTGGACGGCACACTGGCGTACGGGCTGATGACGGCGGAGCACAAGCTCATTCGCCGCCTGCGCCCGCACAACGACACGCTGCTGTTCGACTTGCAGGCCGACCCGCAAGAACACCGGCCGAGCGCGGACCAGGCGCGGCGGGACGAGTTGCAGCGTATGCTCGATGCCGAGCTGGCGCGCGGCCGCAGCGGCTGGCACGTGCGCATCTGCGGCGGCGCCGGCGCGCAGGCCATCAGCGTCGCCGTGGATGGGGTCGAGGGTGCAGTTGAGTCCACCGACCTGGAAGCAGAAGACCGACTGGAGGCCGCCGCCGGCAGCGGGCGCCTGCGCCTCGAGGCGACGGTCGGCCCGGTGACACGCCAGCGTGAGTTGTTGGGCAAACTGGTTGATACCGCAACCCGTGATGCCGACGAGCTGTGGTTTGCAGGCACGCGGCCGACGCTGCGGGTGTCGTCGCGGCCTGAGCAAGAGCGGCCCAGTCTGCGTCTTGGCCACGATTCACCGGCGGCGGTCGCCGGTGCGATCGAGCTGGAGGCCGCGCGGCTCACGGTCGCTGCGGGCGAGGCACCGGAGTGTTCGGCATTTCCCGGCGCTATGATCCTGGTCTGGTACATCGCTCGGCCGCCGGAGGCCGAGACTGCCCGACCCGATGCGGCCACACGCGAGCGCTTGCGCGCGCTAGGCTACGCCGTCGAGTAGTGGATACGTCTTGCAGTCCCGAACGGCGGTGCTCAGCGCGGTCTGACCTTGGCAGCGCGGCGCGGGGTAACAAGCGCGTACGCTGCAACGGCTGCGCCTTCCAGATCGAGATGGCCGCGGCGGGAGCACCGCTCCCGCCCTCAAGATCGGAAGGCGGGAGCGAATCGCATCATTGTTGAGGGGTGGAGCATTGCTCCACTCCTCAGAGTTTTTCACAGCCTCTGAGGTCAGCGCCGCCGACTTCTGCATCAGCAACGACGCCGCCGGCTCGGTGGATTTGCCGGCCATCTGCGGCGAGTGAGCGGTGAAGCGTGGCATGATTCCGCTCCCTGATAACGCTTAGCCCCTTACCCCCGCGTTTCGCCGGTTGTGGCCGAACGCTGGCACCAAAGGCACGGGCCGTGGTAAGAGCAAGTTGGATGGCAATCAGCGCCAGCGAGTTTCAGGAGTTAGTTCGGGAATTGGAGCAACGCCCCGAATGGCGCCGCGAGCTGCGCCGCGTATTGCTCAGCGACGACGTCATCGACCTGCCGCGCTTGATGGGCGAGCTCGCCCAGGCGCAACGCGCCACCGAGGCGCGGCTGGAGCGTCTGACCGAGCGCGTCGATCAGCTCACCCAGCGCGTCGACCAGCTCGCGGCAGCGCAGCAAGAAATGACATCGCAACTCGCGCAGTTGACGCGCACGGTCGAACATCTGGTCAAGCAGATGCAACTGTTGACCAACCAGGTGGGCCGCCTGAAGGGATCGGACTGGGAGCGCCGCTACCGCGAACGCGCGCCCGCGTATTTCGCGCCGCTGCTGCGGCGCATCCACGCGCTGTCGAGCGAAGAGATCGCCGCGCTCCTGGACGATGCGGAAGAGCGCGGCCTGATCGCCGAAAAGGTCGTGACCGGCTTGACTGCGGATTCTCGCGTTCTCTACAGTTATGACGATGGGACGGATTCGGCAAGCGATTGCGGTTGACGGCCGCCAGTGTTGGACGCTCTTCGATTCGGGTGCGCGCAACACGTACGTGGTTCCTTCGGTGGCGGAGATTCTGACGACCTCGGCCACCCCGCGGGTGATCCGCACGGCGCTGGGCGGGACCGTGAGGGAAGCCAACCGGGCGGCGCTGCTTGAGGGCGAAATCGAGGGGCACCCCTTCTCGACCCACGCCTTGGTGATCGACGAGATCGGTAACGACGAAGACGGCAAGCCGATCGAAATCCTGTTCGGTGCGCTCGCGATGCAGCAATGGGGCATCAGCCTGAACCCCACCGAAGAGAAGCTCGACCTGTCGCATTATCCGGAAGAGTTCGTGGAGTTCTAAGGAAGGGTGCGCGGCAAGCCGTGAGGCGTGCAGCGTGAAGGTGTTTGACCGCTTGCTGCTCGCCGCTCACCCCTCATCGAGACGCTTCGGCCGATGCCGCTAGATGACGATTCCGGCGCTTTCGAACGCGAGTTCCGCGCCGCGGTTGCCAGCGTGCTGCCCACTGCTCGTGTCGAGTGTGTGGCGGGCACCGTGATTGCGGTCAAACTGCCGGTTCGGATTTCATTCGCGGTAAAGGCGGCTGAAGGCCAGCGTCAGGGCACGCCGTCTCCAGGCTGACGCCGCCCTGTAAGCGCCGCATTGAGTCGTGGGAAATCGGCTGGGGTGCGGAGAATCGACTTGCAAAAGCCCGCCGGAGCAGCTTACAAGCACACGATCGCCCCTGCCCGTGCGCGGCGAAGTGGGCGGAGCTATGCTCGCTGGTAATTCGGATAGGTATTTCGGATAGGTATCTAGGTTCGTGAGCGATTCATTGAAGCACACGGTCGTCGTCATCCCCACCTTCAGAGAGCGGGAGAACATCGGCCGGCTGATTCCCGCGGTGCTGCACCAGGATCCGGGCATCTCGGTGTTGGTGGTGGACGACAACTCGCCCGACGGCACCGCCGACATCGTGCGCGAGCTGGCCGCCGCCGACAGCCGGGTGGCGTTGCTGAGCCGGGCGCAGGCGCAGGGTATCGGTCCGGCCTACAAGGCCGGCTTCATCGAAGCCTTGCGCAACGGCGCCGACTACATCGTGCAGATGGACGCCGATTTTTCGCACCCGGCCGAAATGCTGCCCGAGTTCATCCGTGAGATGCGCGACTACGACATCGTGCTCGGCTCGCGCTATCTCAACGGCATCACCGTGGTGAACTGGCCGATCGAGCGGCTGCTGCTGAGTTATTTCGGCAACTGGTATTCGCGCCGGATCACCGGCCTGCCCAACCACGATGTCACCGGCGGTTTCAAGTGTTGGCGCCGCGAGGTCCTCGATCGCATCGGGCTCGAGCGCGTGCGCTCCAACGGCTACGCCTTCCAGATCGAGATGACCTACCGCGCCTGGCGCCTGGGCTACCGCATCAAGGAGATCCCGATCATTTTCATGGACCGCACCGACGGCGACTCGAAGATGAACAAGCGCATCGCCCTCGAAGCCCTGTGGATCGTGTGGTGGCTGCGCCTCATGCACTTGGCCGGCCGCCTCTAACTTCTGACTTCTCACTTCTCACCCCTTACCCCTGACTTCTTACTCATCACTTCTCACTTCCTTGCCAACCATGCGCCCGCTGCTGATCCTCAATGAGCGGGACATCCGCCATCCCAATGCCGGCGGGGCGGAGGTCAATCTGTTCGAGGTGACGCGCCGGCTGGTGGCGCTGGGATACCGCGCCACGTTGATATGCACCAGCTTTGCCGGCGCGGCGGCAGAGGAGACCATCGACGGCATCCGCGTAGTTCGCCTCGGCAACCGGTTGACGTATTACCTACAACTACCGCCGCGGGTGCGGCGGGAGCTGACGCCGGACACGGTGATCATCGAGCACCTGTGCAAGCTGCCGTTCTGTGCCCCGCTCTACACCAAGGTGCCGGTGCTGCCGATTACCCATCACCTCTTCGGCGCCACCGCCTTCTGGCAGGTGCCATGGCCGGTGGCGGCGGTCGTGGTGGCGGCCGAATGGTTGATTCCGCCGGTGTATCGCCGTTGTCAGTTCATCGCCGTCTCGCCCAGCACCAAGCACGACTTGATCGAGCGTGGGGTAGCGGCGGCGCGCATCCGAGTAGTGCCCAACGGCGTCGACACCGAGCGATACTGCTTGCCTGCGCGTGAGTCCGATGGGCCGCCGACACTGCTGGCACTCGGGCGGGTGGAGCCCTACAAGCGCATCGATGTGATGTTGCAAGCGCTGGTACGCATCCGCGAGCAGGTTCCCGCGGTGCGCCTGATGGTGGTCGGTGGTGGCACCGGACTCGACGCGGTGCGCGATCACGTCCGCCGCCTTGGGTTGGGCGACTGCGTAACCTGCACCGGCTTCGTTGGCGAGCAGGAGAAGATCCAGCACCTCCACTCAGCGCATCTGGTGCTCAATACCTCGGAGAAAGAAGGCTGGGGCCTGACGGTGCTCGAAGCCGCCGCCTGCGGCTTGGCGACGGTGGCCAGTGACGTGCCCGGCCTGCGCGATGCCGTGCGTGACGGGCGCACGGGCGTACTGGTGCCGCATGGAGACGCGGAGTCACTGGTGCGGAGCGCGGTCGAGCTGCTACGCGATCACCAGCGGTGCCGACAGCTGGGGCGCGGGGCGCGGCAGTGGGCCGAGCGCTTTTCGTGGGCGGGTGTTGCCGAGGCCACGCGCCAGTGCATCGAGGAAGCAGCTGGCGCTCCCTGCCAGGCGGAGAGGCCAGCTTGGTTTGAGGGCGAAGATGGGACGGCGGAGGTCAGGCAATCGTGACGGGCGCTAGCCGTGCGAAGTGGCTTGATTGGCCCGGCCTGGCGGTTCTCGGTGGGGCCGGGCTCTACTTCGCCAGCTTCGTCCGCTACGGTTACAATCTCGGCGAGGACGGCGATGTGGTCTACCTCATCTACCGCACTTTCTCCGGCCACCGCCCATACCTGGATTTTGCAAGCGGCTATACCCCGGGTTTCTTCTACTTCAACGCCGCGCTGTTTCATGTCTTTGGAGCCAATCTGCTTGTGTTGCGAGGCGCGCTGGCCGCGGTCAACGCGCTGGCCGTATTCGGGCTCTACCGCCTGGGTGCGGCGGTGATGCCGCCGCTGCCGGCGGCAGTGCCAGCGCTGGCGTACGTGGCGCTGATGCCGGTCTTTGCCGGCGAGTGCGCCATGTTCAACGTTCCATATCCTGCCTGGTATGTGGTGCTAACGTGGGTAACAAGCACACTGGCAGTGGTACGCTTCTGTGCCGGCGCGCAAGTGCGTTGGATGGCGGTGGCCGGGCTACTGGTAGGTGTCGCGTGCGCTTTCAAGCCCAACACGGGCGCCTTCAACCTGGCGGCGTTGGCGATGGTGTTGTTGTGCACCAGCGCGGCGCGCGGAACGTGCTGGCAGCGGCTGTTGTGGTGGAGCTTGCTGGCTGGGGTGTTGGGAGCCCTCGCCGCCGTATTTCACTTCCAGCCTGCAACTCGAGACGCGCGGCTCCTGCTGTGGCCTCTGTTTGCTATCGGGTTGCTGCGTCTCGTCGCTCCACAGCGGCAGTTGGGAACGCTGTCGCCGCGGCAGTTTGCCGCCGGGGCAACCGCACTAGTGGGCGGGTTTGCCGCGGTCACGCTGCCGTGGATGCTGTACTACCTGGCCGAGTTGGGCCGCGAGCGGTTTCTGCGCGAAGTGTTATTCATCGGCAGCGGTCACGAGCTGTTCTTTTTGCTGCCGATCAGAGACCTGGGTGCCGGTGATGCGGTGCTTGCGCTAGGGGCCGTGGCGTTTGTCATCGCCGGTCGAGCCCTGCGACGACTGGAGGTGGCGCCGCGGTTGGTGGCTGTGGCTGCGGCAACGCTGCTGTCGCTGGCGATGGCAGGAATCCTGACGCTGGCACCCATGCCGGAGGGTTTTTCGAATGCGGTCGTGCAGCGGGCACAGCATGTCAGCTTCGGGGCGGCGCTGATCGTGCACTGGGCGGGAGTTCTGGTTTTGGCGCGGCGCTTTTTCACCTCCACCGGCGCGGCGAATATGCCCACCAACGCCGCCATCGTCGCGCTCGCGGTCAGCGCGCCCTGCTTGTACCTCAGCATTTATCCCCGCAGCGATTTCTTTCATTGGCTGCTGAGCGCACCCGTTACTCTGGTACTCGGGATGTGGTGCTATTGGCAGGTGGCGCGCACCTGGTTAGCCGGGGAGCGCTGGTCGCGTGTAGCGGCGTTGCCCGCCTGCGCGGCGGTGCTAATCCTGGCGGCACCGAACGTACTGCTCGCGACCCGGCTGCAGCTGACGCCCGCAGACGACCTCGCGCAGCTGAATCTGGCGCACGCCCCCGTGGTGCTGGAAGCCGGCCGGCGCCAGCGCTTCGACGACCTACAGCGTGCGGTCGAGTTCATCCGGCAGAACAGCGAGCCGCATGACACCTTGTTGGGGTTTCCTAATCTGCATTTGGTCAACTTCCTGTCCGCGCGCCAATCACCTGCGCGCTACGGCTACTTCCACCCCGGCTGGCCCGATCACGTGCTGGAAGCTCAGATCGTCAACGCGATCGAGTCGCGCCGGACACCGTTGATGATCCTGAACCGCGATCCCCTGCTCTTCATGGGGCATGCCTCGCTTTATTATCTGCTCCTGCGTCGGTACGTCCAGCGTAACTACGAACCGGCGGCGCGGTTTGGAAGCTACGATATCCTGCGACGGCGTGGTGCAAAGAGGGCAACTGTGGCCTCGCAACCGACCCCGACGGACGTACTAGCGCAGATACCGGCAGATTGCGCTGCGGCGCTGGCCGCAGCGGAACGCGAACGTTCAGGACGCAGCATCGAGCTAAGCGGATGCTGGCGGATGGGCGTCAGCCCGGCGCTGCAGGGGCGCGCAGTGCTGGCAGCGCGCGCTGCGCAAGATGCCGACGGCGCTTGGGCGCTGGCGGATGCCGTGCGCGCCGGCACGCTGGCGCCAGGCGCGATGCTGCCCGCCGTTCGAGTGATTGGCCAGCAGGCCGATGCCCGTACGGCCCCGGTGTTGGTCGCGGCGCGGGAGAGGCTCACGGGGCAGGCGCGCGATGAGTTGGATACCGCTCTGTTCAACGTAGCCAGCCGCGCATTCATCCTACGCACGCTGTTCGTGCCGCGCACCGAAGGCGAGGAAGAGGTAAGGGCGGACCCGCGCATTGGCGCGGCAGCGCTGGCGTGGCTGGCCGAAGGCCAATCGGACCTGCGGCTGCGTTTCGCCGGCGCCTGGATCGCCGGTGTGCGCGCCGACTCGGCCGCCGAACCGGGCTTGCGCCGCCTGCTGGCTGAACCCGACGTGGCCATGCAGGCGGTCGCCGCCGATGCGTTGCTGCGCTTGGGCGTGGCTGACGGCGTGATCGAACCGCTGCTGGCAGGATTGGCTTACGACGAGATGTTTCTGCCCGGTGCGGTGCTCGCCTGGAGTCAGGCCAACCCCGAACGCGCTCGCGTCGTGCTGGCGGAGGCGTTTCGCCGCGGCAACGACAAGCAGCGCGAGACGCTGGCCTTCATCGCCGGCGCGCTCGGTGATCGGGTGCTGGGCGAGACGATTCTCGGCGGCATCACTGACCCTCTGCCGCGCGTACGCATCGCCGCCATCTGGGCCGCCGGTGTGCTCCATCTCGAGGCAGCACGGGCTGACATTGAACGCGCGTGGCGTGGTGATTCGGTAGAGCAGGTGCGCGATTTCGCTCAGGCGAGCCTGGCGTGGCTGGGTGTGGGGGGTGAGAAGTCAGAAGCAAGAAGTAGAAGTGAGACGTGAGGCGTAAGGGGTGAGGAGTAAGAAGTGAGACGTGAGAAGCTCAGCGGTACGGCGGCGCTGTGGGGCGGGCTGATGTTGGCCTTGCCGGTGGCGTACTTTGCCGCGCTGGCACCCTACGGGCTCAACGTCGATGACGAAGGGACGCTGCTGTACCAGATCTACCGCACCTATCTCGGGCAGGTCCTGTACGTGGACTTCCACGCCGGCTACACGCCGGGGCTCTTCTACTGGAACGCGGCGCTGTTTTCGTTGTTTGGCGTCAACGTGGTCGTGCTGCGGCTGTGCCTGGCGGTGGTGAATGGGCTGAGCGTGTACTGCCTCTACTGGCTAGCGCGCCGGCTGGGCGCGTCGCCGGTGGCCGCGGCCGTGGCCGGGCTGGTCTATCTTGCCTTCATCCCTTACTACGACGGCCAATTCGCGGCCTTCAACATCCCGTACCCGATCTGGTACGTAACGCTCTTCTGGCTGTTGAGCGTCATAGCCACCGTGCGGTGGTGGGAGCGCGGGCAAACGTGGCATTGGTTGATCGCCGGTGCCTGTACCGGCGTGGTGTTCACCTTCAAGCCCAACAGCGGGTTACTCAATCTCGCGGTGTTGTTGATCGCCCTGACCCGTCTACAGCGGCCGCAGGAGAATAACCCCGAAGTCGGCGGCGGTGTCCGGGGCCTGCTCGTTGCCGGCGAGCGCAGCCTGCGTTGGCTGATTCCCTGGGGGTTGGCGCTGGCGCTGACCCTGCTGTTCATCCGCGGTGCCGGCAGCGGGCGCCGCGAGGCGCTGCTGTTTGCGCTGCCGCTGGTGGTGCTGGTGGCCTACCAGCACGTGACTGCGCGCGGGCGCCGACTGGCGCGGGCGGTGGCGCCGCTAGCGATCTGGCGGGACCTGCTGTTGCTGGCGATCGGCTTCGCCGTCGTGATTCTGCCGTGGGTGGCCTACTTCTGGAGCCAGCTCGGCACCCGGCCGTTCTTGCGCGCGGTCCTATTCCTCGGCACCAATTTCGACCGCTTCTACTTCATGCCGTACCCCGAACTTGGGCAGGTGGACGCTGCTCTGGGCGTGGCGATCTTCGCGGCTTGGGCGGTGGGCGTGATGATTCGGCACGGCTGGCTACCGCTGCGACTGGTCGGCGGCGCAATCGCGTTGGTGCTGCTGGCCGCGTTCGCCTGGCTGTTGCGCCACCCGCCGCCGATGGTGGAAGGCTTCCAGATCTCGGTGGTGACCCGGCTGCGTAGCGTCGCTTTCGGGATCATCTTGGTGGCCGAGTGGTTGGCGATCGGCATCTACCTCGCCCCCGGAATTCGCGCTGGTCGCGCCGCCGCCGCGCAGCCGGACGCGGACCCGCGCCAGAACACCCACGCGGGCCTGCTGCTGCTCCTGCTGTTGTCGGCGGTGCTGATGCACATGCAGCTCTATCCGCGGACGGATTTCATGCACCTGGTGCCGGCTTGCCCGGGCATTCTGGTGTTGGTGGCGTGGCTGCTGGAGCGCTTGGCGCGTCAATGGGCGGCGGGCGCGCGCACCGCGCTGGGCCGCGGCGCGGTGGCGGCGGCGGCCGTGGCCCCGTTGTACCTCCTGGTCGTGATTCTGATCGCCCCCGCGCTGGTGCGCATTAGCTATCTGGCGCGCGCGTGGTGGGAGCACGATGCCAGTGCGCTCGTGCGGCTGGACAATCCCCGCGCGCCGTTGGTGCTGGAGCCGGCTGCGGGCGAACCGTTCGAGTCATTGTCGGCCGCGGCCCGTTACCTGACCGAGCACGCGCGGCCCGACGAGTTCGTCTTCAGCTTCCCGGCGCTGGATCTGGTGAGCTTTCTGGCCGACCGGCAAAATCCGACCCGGCACGGCTACTTCTATCCCGGCTGGCCTGGGCGCGAGGTGGAGGCCGAAGTCATTGACTCATTGCGCGCCCGGCAGCCGCGCTACATCGTCGCCCTGCATGGCCACGCCATGTTCTTCATGTCGGCGCCGATCTACTACTTCAACCTGCGCCAGTACGTTACCGACAACTATCGGCTAGAGCGCAGGATCGGCAATCTGGACCTGTTGGCCCCGAATCACGCCGCCGGCCCGCCGGCAGCGGAGGGGATGGGCGATACCACCTTGAGCAATGCTATCACTCGCTGGCGGGCTGAGCTGCAGCACCACGCGGGCAAGCGCGCGCGGCGTGTGGAGGCGGTGTTGGGCCGACTCTCTGCGGCCGACACTGCCGCGCTGGCTGCCACCGTGACCGCGCTCGATGCGCCGGCCCAGCGGGTAGTGGCCGGTCTGATTCGCAAGAGCCGCAGTGCTGAAGGGGCGGCGGCTCTGGCGCTGGCGTTGGAGGAGCCGTGGCTCGATCCAACCATGCGCGAGCTGTTTCTGCGCGCCATTAGCGAAGTCGGCGATCTGCGGTCCGTGGCGCCGTTGTTGCGCCTGCTCAAGACCGCCGAGCCCAGCCAGCTCGGCGGTATCAGCGGCAGCCTTTTTACCCTGGCATCGCGCTCCTGGCTCGAAGACTACTGGTACGCGCCACCCGCGCGGCAGGCGGCAGAAATCCTCGAGGCCACGACTCTCAACCAGATTGTTCATTGGTTGGATAATCCGTGGGAGTCGCCGGCGCTGCGCTCTTTCGCGATTCGCGTTGCCGGTTGGCTCGGTGACCGTGCGGCCATTCCGTTCCTGGTCCGACTCGCCGGTGATCCGAACGAGGTGCCCAACCTGCGCGTCGACGCCGCGCACAGCTTGGTGGAGCTGGGTTTTGGAACGCAGATGCTTTCAGCCATAGCCGGGCTGATACAGATCGACCCGCTGGTGCCTGCCGTCTTGACGGTGAAGCTGTATCCGCAGGCGCCGGCGTTGGCGCGTGCCTTGGTGGCCAAGGCGATGCGGGTGCCTAATGACGGCCTACGGGCGGAGGCCTTCTGGGTGGCGGCGGCGACGCATGACCCCGGGCTGATTGAGTCGCTACAGTATGGCTTGCAGGATGCGGTACCTGAGATCCGCATCGCTGCCGCCTGGGCACTCGCCAACGAAGGCGCGGTCGAGAGCATACCCGCGCTCGAACAACTCGCCCGCGACGGCAATGACCAGGTGGCCGCCGTCGCCGCGCGTGCGGTGAGGAGGGTGAAGGGGGTGAGGGGTGGGGAATGAGGCGTAAGGGGTTAGGGGCTGAGCCAAGGCAGGAGCCACCGCGATTATGGCGTCCGGCTGCCGCAGTATATGAAGTTCGAGATCGTCGGTCGGATCGAGCCTGTTGAGGTCATTGCCGCGGGACCGGGCGTGCGTGTTCGACGGGCTGCGCAGGGCATACGGCGCCGCGCGGTGGCGGAAGTTGAAGGGGATTGCGACGGTTCGCTTGCCGAACGGGGCGCTGCACCGGGTTGAAATCCATTGGTATGAAGCGCACGGTATCGGGCGACGGGATATGAAGATCAAGCACTACCTGTCGGAGAAGCCATGAAGCAGCCTGCGAAACCGTTCGCTCTTTGCGTCGACAACGCCGAATACGAGGCGTCCCTCATCCTCGGCAAAGTGTACCGGATTCTGCCCGACGCCAAGGCCGCGCGGGATGATTTGGTTCGCATCGTTGACGAGAGCGGCGAAGACTACCTCTACCACAGGAGTCACTTTGTCTTCGTGGACTTTCCGAAGGCTGTCGCCAAGCGGATTCTTGCCCTGCAAACAGCCGGCGCTTGACTGCATACCGACGCCGCTTAACCCCTAACCCCTCACCCACCCCTCACGCCTATCCCCTAATCCCCATGTCCCAATCAGCAGGCATTTTCACTGGCGAGCGACTGGTGGCGGGTGATCCGCTGTTTGCGGTGGACTTCGCCCGGCACTTGGTGGCCTACCGCTACGCGCAAGAGCTGGCGCGTGGCAAGCTCGTGCTCGATGCCGGTTGCGGCGACGGCTACGGCAGTCACCTGTTGGCCGAGACCGCCGCACGGGTCGTGGGCGTCGATCGCTCGGCCGACACGGTAGCGGTGGCGGCGCGGCGCTACCAGACGTCCAACCTGACGTATCGCGTGTGCGAACTGACACGGCTGGCGGATTTGGGTGAGCGCTTCGAGCTGGTCATCAACTTCCAGGTGATCGAGCACTTGGTCGATCCGCGGCCGTTCCTGCGCCAGGTGCAGGCGGTCTTGCGCCCGGGCGGCCGGCTGATCGTCACCACGCCGAACCGGGTCAATTCCCTCGTCGAGAACCCGTACCACGTCCACGAGTACGAGGCCGGCGAGTTGGCGGCGCTGCTGCGGGAGGTTTTCGCCCGAGTCGAATTGCGCGGCGTCTGCGGCAACGAGCGGGTAATGGCTTTCGAGCGCGCGCGTGGCGTGCAAGCCAATCGCATTCTCAGGCTCGATCCCTTGGGCGTGCGCAACCTGCTGCCGCGCCAATTGATCGAGTGGGCCTATCCCAAGCTGGCGCGCCTGGTGCGCAAGAACATCGCCCGCGACAGCCGAGGGTCGGCTGAGGTCACCGCCGCCGACTTCTGCATCGGCAACGACGCCGCCGGCTCGGTGGATTTGCTGGCGATCTGCGGCGAGTAAGTCGTGAAACGTGGACGGGCGCGCAGTTGGCGCGCACGGTCGAACATCTGGTCAAGCAGATGCACCTGCTGACCAACCAGGTGGGCCGCCTGAAGGGATCGGACTTGGAGCGCCGCTACCGCGAACGCGCGCCCGCGTATTTCGCGCCGCTGCTGCGGCGCATCCACGCGCTGTCGAGCGAAGAGATCGCCGCGCTCCTGGACGATGCGGAAGAGCGGGGCCTGATCGCCGAAAAGGAAAGCGAAGAGCTGCTGGCCGCCGATGTCGTCGTGCGCGGGGTGTCGCGCCGCGACGGCGCCGTGGCGTACCTGGCGGTCGAGGTCTCGGGCGGTATCGGGGTGGACGCGGTATCGGGGTGGACGATGTAGCGCGGGCGGTGCGCCGTGCGGAGCTGCTTCAGAAGCTCACAGGCGAGCCGGCGGTGGCGGTGGTAGCCGGCGGGTGCCGGTGCACCCCGAAGGCCGGCGCGCCCGCACCTCAGACGGCATCGCTCTGCTACCGGTCGCCGATCTTCTCGCCACGGTCGCGGATGGAACACTGTGGTCGTGAATGGTGAGTTGGTGATGGGTGAGAGGTGAGGGGTTAGAGGTGAGAAGCGAAGAGTGGGAAGTGGGCGTGCGGCCCGACCCGAGTAAGGGAACGTCAGGCCAACAAGGGAAATTCGTGCCGCCAAGTTTGCGCTAAGGGAGAGTCACTTGTATGGTCACAAACATGGATGAAACTACCGGCAACGGGCTTCGGCAAACTGGCACCGGTACCGAGGTGCCACGGTTGCCGGCTGTTTCGAATGTCGCGTATCGCGGTTCGGCTCAGGCCGGGCTACGCGGGACTATCGGCGCGCGCTAGCGGCTGATTATGCAGACTTTCCAGCACCTCCTAGGACACGCTGGATTGTACGCTGATCTCATCTCAGGGTGAGGCAACATTTTAGAACAGGTCGCGCAAGGTGACAAATATGCATACTCCCAGGCAGCTGTATACGGGGATCGCGTTTTCGGCGGCAGCAGTACTCATTCTCGAGATCGGCCTGACGCGCATCTTCTCCTATACCATTTGGTATCATTTCGCGTATCTCACCATCAGCGTAGCCCTGCTCGGATTCGGCGCGAGTGGGTCATTTCTGACGGTGTTTCGAGGCGCGAATACGCGCCGCGATTTCCTAACGTGGGCTGCAGTGGGTGGGCAGGTGGGCGTGGTACTTGCGCTGGCAGTCGTCAGTGCAGTGCCGCTTGATCCACTCAAGGTGGTCGCCGACAAGAGCGCGCTTGGTAGGCTGCTGCTCTACTACGTAGTGGTCACGTTGCCCTTCTTTGCCGGCGGCCTCTGTGTCGCTGGCCCTCTGCAGGCCCGCCCCGAGCTCGTGAGCCGATTGTACTTCGCTGACTTGCTGGCAGCTGGTATCGCCTGCGGCTTGATTGTGCCGTCCATATGGTGGATCGGTACGCCCATCACCACCGGGATGGCGACCGTAGCGTTCGGTGTTGCCGCATGGGCGTATGCGGCACCCCAGGTTCGCTTGCGTCAGGGCGTCATTGCCGCGGTCCTCGGGCTAGCAGGGGTGTTGCTGTGCGCCCAAGCCACCTTTACCCCAGCCCCAACGAAGTTCGTGTCGCGATTTCTGGCTGCGGCGGGTGCCCAGCTTGGGTTTAGTCGCTGGACGCCGATCAACCGCGTCGATGTCGTGACCTTCGATCCTCCGCCCCGCACTGGCAGTTACGTCAATTGGGGGATCAGCCCGAATTACAAGGGTCAGGGCCCCGGCTACTTCATGGTGGGCAACGACGGCGACTCGTGTGCGGTCATGTACAACTGGGACGGCAAACCGGAGACCATAGAGTTCCTGCGTCACCACGTTCTGCGCGTGCCGTATCTACTGCTGTCGGAACCGAGCGTAGTCGCGATTGGCCTAGGAGGCGGAGCCGACGTTCTGAACGGCTTGTTGAACGGCGCGCGCTCGATTGTCGGTGTCGAGATCAACCCCGCCACCGTTTATGCCGGGAAAACTCTCTTTCGAGAGTTTAACGGGAACATTCTGAATCATCCGAAGGTTGATGCGGTTGCGAGCGAGGGACGCAGCTTTCTGCGGACACGCAATGCGCACTATGATCTCATTGAGATCAACAGCGTCGATACGCTTTCCGCTCTCTCGACCGGCGCCTACGTCTTGTCCGAAAGCTACCTCTACACGGCCGACGCCGTGAGTGACTATCTTTCGCACCTTAACCCGGGCGGCATCTTCGCAATGGCGGTTGGCGATTTGAACGACGAGCGCGAGCCCCCGCGACATACCTTGCGGTTGGCCTCCGTCGTAAGACGGGCGCTCGAGATGCGCAAGGTGCAAGAACCGGCGCGACATGTGCTCGTCGTTGGCACCGGAAATAACTTGCCCCTCACTCACACACTAGTGAAGAACGAGCCCTTTACCCAAGCCGAGGTCGCCGCCGTCGAAGCCTTTGTCAATCAGGAGGGCTTTGTCTTCTGGCATCGACCAGACCAGGTTCTGCCGACCCGGACCGCCGAGATCCTAACCTGGGACCAACCGCGCTTGTCGCAGTTCTATCGCGAGTACTACCTCAATCTGCAGCCCACGACCGATGAATCTCCATTCTTCTTCAACTTCTACAAGTGGTCGGCTCTCTTGCAGCGCTCAGGCCGCGCCGATGTTAGCTACGACCGAACGCTGGCGACTGGGCAAATTGTTATGGTGGTGATGCTGATTCAGTCCGTCGTATTCGGCGCCGGCCTAATCCTGCTACCTCTGCTCTTTGTGCGCACTGGCGGAACAGGCCTACTGGCACAACGCGCTGGCTATCTAGCGTACTTTGCCGCGTTGGGTATTGGGTTTATCTTGCTCGAAATCAGTTTCATCCAGCGTTTTGTGCTATTCCTAGGATATCCAACGTATGCGTTGACCGTAGTCCTGCTCTCCCTCTTGGTGTTTACGGGCCTCGGGAGTTATCTAACGGACAAGATTCACGACGGCTTCGGGCGCGTCCTCTTGTGGCGATTGTTGTGGCTGCTGGTTGTTGCCGGCGCCTTCCACTTAGGGCTGACTAGTTTGTTTAACCTGTTTCTCGGGGTGCCGCTGGCGGGGCGGGTTCTCTTGTCCATCGTTCTGCTGGCGCCGCTCGGATTGATATTGGGGGCGTTTTTCCCTCTCGGAATACGCGTCCTCGAGCTTCGAGCGTCGCCGCTCATCCCGTGGGCATGGGGCGTGAACGGCTGTGCAACGGTGGTGGGGACCATCGTGGCTGTGATGATGGGTATGACCTGGAGCTTTCGCGAGGTCACTTTGGCCGCGGTTGGAGCCTATGCCGTGGGGGTCCTTGCCCTCGCTAGCGTGGAGCGGCGAGCACAGCGGGAGCCTTGACAGCAGGGCGCATGGCACGCATTACGGCCTTGAGATCGGCGCGGGGCGTGCGCTCGGGAGGCCTGTTAACAGCGTCCGTCCGACCAACCTACCCAAGGAGGATGCGAGTAAGTCGTATGCCTAGGAAGGCACGTGCTAGTTGGGCGAGCCCTAGCGAGCCAGCTAGGGCCGCTACGAACTTCAGGAGGCTTGCCAGACCCCAAGGCATCGCGAAAGGGACTAGTTGGAAGATTAAACCCAGCGCTTCTACAAAGAAGAAGTGGTATAGGTAGATCGGGTACGTCAGCTGGCTCAGGGTGACCGCCCACGACGGAGCCCTGCCGGTGGGACGAATGAGGACGAAGCCTGCGATTACACTGTAGGTGATAATACTGAGCGACGCACCACGCCAGGCACAGGGGCGCGAGGGCGAGACTAGCGCCAGTGCCCAGGCAGTCAGTGCAGACACGCCTAATAGCGCCCAGCCGACATTGCGGTTGCACCAGAACTGTCGCGGCGCCGGCGCAGGCAGCCCTGGGGCAGCTCGGGGCCAGTACGCGGCAAGTGTCCATCCCGAGAGGAAGTACCCCCACCAGCGCAGTGGGCTGCGGAACCTCCAGTAGAAGGGCCGACCCGCTGGCGGCGTTAGGAGATCGGCAAAAGGGTCGTGGCCCGAGAGGGCGAGGTAGCCAGACAGCAGGAAGAAGCCGAGCGCCACTAACAGCGCAGCCCTGCCACACCGGGACAGCACCCAGCCGAGTACGAGTGCTCCACATAGGATGGGGACAAAGTAGTAGATGCCGAAGGCAGACCCGCACAGCAGTGCTTGAGCGGCGCCCCGGGCACACTCAGCAGTAGTTGTACTTGGGGGGGCTCGTTCTACAGCCGCTCGAAATGCTAAGGCCAGCATGCTGGCAACCAGTATACGGCGTAAAGAGTCGCCAAAGTCGGGAGCCTAGATCCGCACACGGTATTGGATGCGGTCTGTAGCTCACGAAACCAGACGCAAACAAGAAGGACGGGACAGCCGAGATCGTGAGGTTGCCGAAGAGCCCCAGTGGAACCGCCTGAGACGGCGAGAAGCTAAGGAAAGCGTGAATCCATACAACTGCGATAATGGCGCATGCCTTGAGAGTATCAATCCACGGAATACGGGTCGGGGAAGTCTGGTGAGGCATCGGACGTCAGGGAGACCAGTCAATGGCCACGCTGCCCCCGTCTAATACAGCGGTACGGAGGCGGTCAACCGGCAGGGCAGGCTATGGTGAGCATTATGACTGTGAATCCTCGCCGAACAAGGGGTGGCTACGTGGACACGCTCTGCAGGGTTTTGGTGGTTGCTGTGTTGGTGGGGTGCGTTACCTCGTCCAGCCAGGTGCTGGAGCTGACCGGGTCAGCTCATCTACCGGACCAGCCTTGATGGCGAAGTCGGACCTGTTTGGCACACGACAAGCGGATCAGACGCGCGCGCGTACTGGCGCCGTGTCGGTGAGGCCTGAAGGGTGAGGAGTAGGGGGTGAGGTGAGGCGGTGGGGGGCGGAGGATGGACGGGTGGCGCCACGGGCGAACACCTCGAGCACAGCAAGAAGAAGCGACCCTGGCGGAGTGATAGTCAGCCCATTCCGAGGCCCGAGCGGCCCTTCGGTGCCCGGCCATCAAGGATGTGGCGTGAGGCGGTGCTGGTGTTCGCGTCGTCTGTTGGCATCCCCTTGAGGGGCGGACCGATGGTCCGCCCGACCCCTCCGACCCCATTTGTCAATCTTGCAACCATGGTCCAACCTCTGTAGAAGACGCGTACATCCATGTCGATTTCCTGACGGGCATATGTTGCGCTTTGGCGTGGTTGAGCGGCTGGCTACCCCCTTGGCCTTGGCACGTGGCGACACTGCTCGGTTTGTGATGTGGAAGTCGATCCGCCGACCCCATCTCGGGGGTGGCGTAACCGCAACCGTTATCAAGGTTGCGTTCCAGGTGGTCGTGGTTTGGTGGGTTGCGGGGCGCTTCTTCGGCGGTTTCGCTGTGCCCCGCCTTGTGACTCCGCCCAAGATGCCGAGAGAACGCAACCTCGGGCGGCGACTGCGTGCTTTCGTTGACGTCGTTAAGTCATTAAGAACAGGTTCCCGGTGGGGCTGTGCGTATCGCGCCGGTAGGTGACTCCACGATGAGCTCCGTCGACGGTGCCGAAACGACTGTGATTCCGTACCTGCTGGGGAGTGAGCTGTGTCGGTGCTTGGGCCGATCGGATCTTGAAACAATCGACTGCAGTGAGGTCGGCCTTTACGCCGGTGGTGCCACCTTGTTCGTAACGAAACTGCTCGGGGCTGGGATTGACGTAATCGTGTGCGGCGTACCGCTTCGAGCACTTCCACGAGACCCCGAGAGCGAGTGGGTCAACCCGGATCAGCAGCGAGGTGGGTCTCGCAGATCTCATCCGTCTGTCGCGGGTTGGCACCATGAAACTGGGCTAGAGTGAAACGGGTAAGGAGGGTATGAAAATGAATCAGACAGGTACACCCAAAGCCGCCGAGCGGTTGCCGCGCCGCATCTTCCCAACGGTCTTCCTGCTGTCGGTCGCGGTATTGATGGTACAGATTGCCCTAAGCCGGATCTTCTCGTTCACGATCTGGTACCACTTCGCCTACATCTCGGTGAGCCTCGCGCTGCTGGGCTTCGGGGCGAGCGGCTCTATGCTGGCGGCGTTTCCATCGCTTGGCAGCGAGCCAATCGGGCGCACCATCGGGGCCTACTCGGCTCTCTGTGCGGTCACAACGGTGGTGATGTTGGTGGTGATCGGCACGGTCCCGCTGCATCCTTTCGAGGCGTTGTCGAAAGGCAGCGAGTTGGCGAAGTTCGTGCTGTACTTCTTGACCGTGTCGGTTCCGTTCTTCTTCGCGGGTCTCTCGATTACGATCGCGTTGCGGGCGGCGGGCCCCGAGGTCAATCGCCTCTACTTCTGGGACCTCATTGGCGCCGGCCTCGGCTGCGCGCTGGTGGTATGGGCCATCGACTGGCTGGAAACGCCGCGGGTCGTCATGCTGGTGGCATTGCTGTTTGCGCTGGCAGGCCTGATTGCCAGCAGTGGCGAGTCGTCCGCGGTTCGCAACTGGAATCTTGGAATCAGCGTGGTGGTACTGGTACTGATCGGCCCGCTCCCGGGCCGATTGCCCTTCACGCCGAGTAAAGACAAGAACATCTCCAACTGGCTGCAGACCGGCGTGACCCACTACACGAAGTGGAGCTCGATCTTCCGCACGGACTTAATGGGCGGTCGCGAGGCCGAAGCCGACTTCGGTGGGTACCGCAGGCAAGGCACCAGTCCGCGGTACAAGGGGGAGGCGCCACCGTATCGCATGATCGTCCACGACGGCGGGGCTGCTGCGATCATGTACCAGGTCACTGGCGGGAAGCGAGGCCTGGAGATGTTTCGGCATCACGTACTCACGGCGCCATACGTCGTGCGCACGAATCCGGAGGTGCTGATCATCGGCGTCGGCGGCGGGGCTGATGTCATCAACGGGCTGCTGAACGGCGCGGCGAAGATCACCGGTGCGGAGCTGGATCCGTTGACTGTCGACCTGATCACGCGGCAGTACCGCGACTTCACCGGCGGGATTTACGATCAGCCGAACGTGAAAATTCACGCCAGTGAGGGCCGCCACTTCGTGCGCTCGACGGATCAGCGCTTTGACATGATTCAGATAACGGGGGTTGATACCCTAGCAGCCCTGTCGAGCGGTGCGTACGTTCTCGCCGAGAATTACCTCTACACGGTGGATGCGTACCGCGATTATTTTCGCGTCCTGCGCGACGACGGGTTACACAGCATTGGCACACTCGACTTTCACCCGCGGGCCAGCTACCCGCGGCACGCGCTCCGGTTCGCCGCGCTCTCGTATGACGCCTTGCGCGAGCGCGGCGTCGCGCGGCCCCACGAGCACGTGATGGTGGTGGCCACGCGCGACGGGGTTTCGAAGATCGAGGTGTTGACCAAGCTGCAGCCGTTTTCGGACGCCGAAATCACGACTATGGAACAGTTCATCGACGAGAACGAGTTTCAGGCCTGGTATCTCCCCAACCGCCCGGCGCGCCAACAGGCCGTGTTTCGTACCCTGCTTGAAGAATCCGCGGTGAACCGCGAACGCTTCTTCACGGACACGTTTCTAGACCTGCGCCCGCCCACTGATGATCGGCCGTTCTTCTTCAGCTACTACAAGTGGCGCAATTTGTTTGAGCACCGCGACGAGATCGACAAGGGCCACACCCTCGCAACCGGGCAACTGGTGCTGGTTTTGATTTTGGCTCTGGCGATCTTGTTCTCGATCGTGGCGATCGCGCTGCCGATGATCCGTGCGGGCACCGGCGCCGCCAGGATGCCCGGCCATTGGGGCTTCTTGGTCTACTTTGCCGCCCTCGGCGCCGGGTTCATTTTCGCCGAGATTTGCTTCGTGCAGAAGTTCATTCTGTTTCTTGGCTACCCGACTTACTCGCTGACGGTCATGCTGTTCTCGTTTCTGACTGCCGCCGGCATCGGGGCGCATCTCAGCGGCCGGCTGCCGGGTAATCCGGCGCGCACGCTGCCGGCGCTGGCCGGTGTGCTGACGGCGCTGGTGGCCTTCTACCTCCTGGCGCTGCCGCCAATATTCGAGGCCTCACTCGCCGCGGGGCTGGCGGTGAAGGTGGTGCTCACATTCGTGTTATGCGCGCCGCTTGGTGGGCTCTTGGGGATGTTTTTTCCTTACGGCATCCGGCTCACGTCGGCGCTCAATCGTGACTTTGTCGCGTGGGCGTGGGCCATCAACGGCTGCCTGACGGTAGTGGGATCGGTCAGTAGCATCATCATCGCCATGACGTACGGGTTTTCATCGGTGATCGTGCTGTTTCTAGCCATCTACTGGCTGGGCGTGCTGAGCTTTGTGCGCACGTACGCCAGAGTGCAGGCGTGAGGGACGCACACCAGGAGCAGCATGGGATGGCGACGAACGTTGAAGGCGTGCGCGGCGTTCGGGCTGATCACGATCAGCCTCGTGACGCCGCGAGGCGCGCACGCGCTGGAGCTGACCGGCGTAGGGGCTTGAACCTGCGTGTCGGGCCGTTCAGGCACACGTCGAATGGGCCCGCGCGGCCACTCGGCTTCAGCCAGGCGCCGCCGCCCTGACTGCGCGGTGCCCCGCTGGATAACGAGGGCAAGTGGAGATCGCCAAGCGCTCACCCCTAAGCTTCCCGAAGGGCGAGCGGACAGCCCTTTTCAACGGGCTGTTAGTTAGGGGGTTGGAGTGACGGAAGGGTGTGAAAGTGATTAGCAGAAGCTTCTTGCGGGCGTGCCGGCCCCGGGCGGTGGTCCGTCTGACCCGTCGCCCCTTATCTTTGATCCGTGGCTTAGGCCTCGCGCCTTACGCCTCGCGCCTTACGCCTCGCGCCTTACTTCTTGTCGTTGCTGTGGTAGTGGTGCTCGTGGTGGTAGCTCCGGTGCAAGGGCTGGAGCTGACTGGGGCGTTGATTTACGGCGTGAGGCTCAGGGGAACTACGGGGCCATTCTGGCATACGGCAAGCGGCTCAGGCGGCCACCCGCTCGGCATCACCGATGCTAGCCCGGCGCATATCAGGACAGCACCGCTGGCTAACAACGAGAACGGCGAAATCGATCTGGAACTCCGGCCGGGCCGTTATATCTTCACACTGCTATGGCAGTGTCCGATGGCAGACTTCCCTCCGTTCACAGCACTCAACTTGTATTTTGACGGTGACAATCTGACCCCGGGAATCAGCGCTGTGGTTCAACTCGCGCGGTCGTTTACCGCGTTCCAAGTGGACAAGAGACCAAAGGCGCTTTCCCTGTACCTGCGCGAGGTCGACAACATCGGGGCGCTCTTTTTTGACGATAGCGAACTGCGCGCCGAGTTAGGCGTAGCCTTCTACATGCATACCGGTGTGCCGAACACGCCGCTATGGAGGCCGAGTGATCTGATCAATATGGATCGTGTAGGATTGCATGAGTTCAGCCTCGACAAGATGCCTGACAGTGTGCTGGTGCTGGAGTTGGTTGTCGGCCCTTCGCAGCAGGCCGCGTCGCCCCCGACGGTGGTTGTGCCCGGCACGCGGCTGCGGGCGGGAGACAAGGCCCAAGCGGTGCAGCCGCGGTTAAGTGGTGACCTGCGGCCCCCCACAGCCGCTCAGCCAGTACCTGGTGTGCCTTCCCCACGCCCGCGGCCCGAGCCACGGGCGGCGGTTAAGGGCGGCCAGACGCCGACACCGGGTGCAGCCGGAGCGGCTACGCTAGGTGAGACGCCCGCGGCCGAGGCGACCTCCACTACCCTGACGCCCGGGCCGGAGCGCACACCGCAGAGTTCGGCAACGCCGAAAGCATCGCTGACGCCAAGTGGTGGCACCAGGACCCCGGGTGGCACCACCGCCGCGGTGAGTCGTCCAACCGCGCGCGTCAGCGCAACGCCGGCGCCGGATGCTACGCCGACGCCTGTCAAGGCTCGCCTAAACTGACCGGGCTCAGCTCGGCCAAACTGACCGCGTATCGGGCGCGATGATCCACAGGCGATCGGGGAGATTGTCCACAGCCTCTTTGCGCTGTCGAGGTAGACGCATTGTGCGGCGC
>JACQVA010000016.1 GCA_016210005.1 Deltaproteobacteria bacterium
CGTGGATTCCCGCTTTCGCGGGAATGACAAATTGCGTCCCTTTCGGCCATGGGCCTCGGCCTGACAGTACACAGTACTGTCAGACTGGTGAGGATTTGCCCGGTCGGCTGCACGTTACCCACAGATTTGTCGCACACCCGGCGCCGGCCCGGGTGCTGCCCGCCGTTGACCGGTCCGGCCGGCTGTCGCATAGTGCGCGGCCGGCATGGTGGTCGGTTGCCACGCTCGCTCAGCCGGCGCCCGCGGCCGCGGCCGATCGAGCGCATCGAGTAGGGAGGGCACATGGCTTTGCTGCAGGGCAAAAACGCGGTCGTCTTTGGCGTGGCCAACGATCACAGCATTGCCTGGGCGATCGCGCAGGCATTTGCCCGCGAGGGCGCCACGTTGGCTTTCACTTATGTCGGCGAGGCAATCGAGCGGCGGGTGCGCCCGCTGGCGGCGTCACTGGGGGTGGAGCTGGTGTTGCCTTGTGATGTCAGCCGCGACGAAGACATCCAAGCCACGTTTGCGGCGCTGGGCGAGCGCTGGGGGGGCGTGGACGTGGTGGTTCATGCCGTCGCCTTCGCGCAGCGAGAGGATCTCAAGGGCCGCTTCCTCGACACCTCACGCGAAGGCTTTCGGCTGGCGCTCGATGTCAGCGCCTATTCCCTGGTGGCGATGGCGCGCGCGGCCGAGCCCTGGTTGGCGGCGCGCCGGGGCACCATCGTCACGCTGAGTTACTTCGGGGCCGAGAAAGTAGTCGCCGGCTACAACGTCATGGGGGTGGCCAAAGCCGCACTCGAGGCCAGCGTGCGCTATCTCGCCTGGGATCTCGGCCCCAGCGGCGTGCGGGTGAACGCGATCTCGGCCGGGCCGGTGCGCACGCTGTCGGCCGCCGGCATCGCCGGCTTCAGGACCATGCTGCACCATCACCAGGAGCGCGCCCCGCTGCGGCGCAACGTGTCGGCGGAGGAGGTCGGGCGAGCGGCGCTGTTCTTGTGCAGCGAGTTGGGCGCGGCGGTGACCGGCGAGGTGCTGCACGTCGACGCCGGCTACAACATCGTCGGGATGTGAGGCGGGTGACTTCGCGCACCGTTTTTCACTCGCAGTTTGCAGCCGTTTCGCCTACCCTCACGGCAGGCGCGCCGCTGAGGAGGAATTGCCCGTGCCCGCAGATGCCTTGACCGCCCCGCGACGACGTCGAGCGGCGCCGCGCCATCAGGCCCAGGAGGCGCTGCGCCAGCGCGAAGCGCACTTGCAGTTCTTGGTGGGACGAATTCCCGGCTTCATTTGGACGACGGACACCGCGCTGCGGCTGACCCTGCGCATGGGCCGTGGCCTAGAGGCCATCGATGCGCAACGCCCGGAGGTCTTGGGCCACCACATCAGCCACTGGTTGGGAACGGAGGACCCCCACTCGCCCACGATAGCGGCCCACTTGCGGGCACTCAGCGGGCAGGCCGCCACTTGCGAGCAACAATGGGAGGGACGACTTTATAGCAACCACCTCGAGCCGCTGCGCGCGGCCGATGGCACCATCGCCGGGGTCATCGGCATTGCCTTCGACATCAGCGAACGCCAGCAGGCGGAACAAGCACTGCAAGCGGCCAAAGCCGAGTTGGAGGCGCGCGTGAGCGAGCGCACCGCCGCCCTGGTGCTCGCCAACCAACAGCTCCAGCGCCAGCTGGCAGAACGCGCGCAAGTGGAGGCCGCGCTGCGTGAGAGCGAACTCCGCTTCCAGAACGCTTTCCAACATGCCCCGATCGGCATGGCGCTGGTCAACCTCGACGGCCGCGCCCTGCACTGCAACCAGGCCTTGGCCGAGATGCTGGGCTACACCAGGGATGAGTTGATCGACAAGACGCTCGCGGAGATGGTGCCGGCGGACGATCTGACTGCGGCCCAGGAGGACCGCCGCCGGCTCCTCGCCGGCGAGGTCGACAGTTATCAGGCCGAGCGCCGCTACATACACAAGTCAGGCCGCATCGTGTGGACCTATACCAGCGCATCACTGGTGCGCGACGCCGAGGGCCGGCCGCTGTACACCATCTCGCACTTGCACGACATCACGGCGCGCAAGCAGGCGGAGCAGGCGTTGCGAGACAGCGAAGAGCGCTACGCGCTTTCAGTCGCCGGTGCCAACGACGGTCTGTGGGACTGGAACATCGAGGCCAATGAAGTCTATCTCTCGCCGCGCTGGAAGGCGATCTTGGGCAACGCGGTGCACGAGCTCGGGGCCGACCCGCTGGCTTGGGTAAGCCGCCTGCACCCGGCCGACGCGGCGCCCGTGCGCGCTACCCTCGCAGCCCACCTGCGAGGCGAGTTGCCCCACTTCGAGGTCGAATACCGCATTCGCCACAGCGATGGGACGTACCGCTGGGTGCTCTCACGCGGGCTGGCTGTGCGTCGCGCCGATGGCAGGCCCTATCGCATGGCGGGCTCGCTCACTGACATCACCGAGCGGCGTGAGGTCGAGGAAGAGCTGCGCGAAAGCGAAGAGCGCTTCCGCAAGATCTTCGAGGAAGGCCCGTTGGGCATGGCGCTGGTCGGGCGCGACTACCGCTTGGTCAAGGTCAACGCCACGATGTGCCGCATGCTCGGTTACAGCGAGGAAGAACTGCTGGGGCTGAGCTTCGCCGACATCACCCACCCGCAGGATCTCGAAACCGACCTGCGCTTGGCGCAGCAGGTCTTCGCGGGTGAGATTCCCTCCTATCAGATCGAGAAGCGCTACGTGACCAAACCGGGGGGCCTGATCTGGGTCAGCCTGACCGCTTCGGTCATTACCGGCGAGACCGGACAGCCCCTCTATGGCATCGGCATGGTCGAGGAGATCACCGCCCGTAAGCGCGCCGAGCAGGCCTCGCAGCGCCACCAAGCCGAGTTGGCGCACGCGTTGCGTGTCAGCACACTGGGCGAGATGGCGGCCGGGCTGGCGCACGAACTCAATCAGCCGCTGTCGGCCATCGTCAGCTACGCCCGCGGCTGCGTGCACCGCCTGCGCGCCGGGGCCGCGGAGCCGGCCGATCTGCTGTATGCGGTCGAGCAGATTGCGGAGCAGGCGTTGCGCGGCGGTGAGATCTTGCAACGCCACCGGCACTTCTTGCGCAGCGGTGCCCCCAGCCACGAATGGGTGAACGTGAACGTCGTGGTGGAGAATGTCGGCCGGCTGGCAAGCAGCGAAGCGCGCGCGGAAGGCGTTGCCATTCGGCTGCGGCTGACTCCGCTCCTGCCGCCGGTGCAGGCCGACGGTGTGCAACTCGAACAAGTGGTGCTCAATCTCGTCCGCAACGCCATCGATGCCATGCGCGAAGGCAACCCCGCCGAGCTGTGCATTCATACCACCCTCGGCGCCCGCGAGATCGAGGTGGCAGTGGAGGACCGCGGGCGGGGCGTGCCGCCGGAGCTGGGCGAGCGCATTTTCGATGCCTTCGTCACTACCAAGCCGGACGGTCTGGGTATGGGTTTGTCCATCAGCCGCACCATCGTCGAAGCCCACGGCGGCCGCTTGTGGGCAACCGCGAACCCGGAGCGGGGCACGACCTTCCGGTTTGTGCTGCCGCTGCCTTGAGATGGCCGTGCCCATGTATCTTGAGCCCACCGTGTTCGTCGTTGACGACGATGCCGCCATGCGCGAGTCGCTGCGCTGGCTGCTGCAGTCGGTCGGCCTGCTGGTCGAGACCTACAGCACGGCCGAGGGTTTCTTGGACAGCTGCGACCCCGAGCGGCCGGGCTGTCTGGTGCTCGATGTGCGCATGCCCGGCATGAGCGGCCTTGGCCTGCAAGAAGAACTGGCGCGCCGCTGCATTGCGCTCCCGGCCATCATCATCACCGGATACGCCGAGGTGCCGACAGCGGTACGGGCGCTGAAATCCGGAGCCTTCGATTTCATCGAGAAGCCGTTCAGCGACCAGTTGCTGCTGGAGCGCGTGCGCCAGGCGATCGAGGTCGACCGCGCGGCGCGCCGGGTCCGCGCGGCACGGACCGAAGCCGCCAATCGCCTGGCCCGCCTCAGCGCACGGGAGCGGGAGATCTTGGAGTTTGTTGTCGCCGGCCAGCCCAACAAAGTGATCGCCCTCACGCTGGGAGTGAGTGCCAAGACGGTCGAAGCCCATCGCGCCCGCATCATGCGCCGCCTGCACGTTGACACGCTGGCCGATCTGGTACGCCTGGTTATGCTGGTCCAACCCACCGGTCCCGCCTCGCCCTGAGAGACGCCCCGGCCAATGCGCCGGCTGGGCGAGGCGATTAGCCCGCTTCGAGCCGGGATGCCCGCGCCGCCTCCGGCTGCGAGCCTGAGGTCGGCGGCGCGGGCGGTTGCAATGGCTCAACGCGGCCAGTAGCATGCAGCGCAAGATCACCTGGATGCCATTGGAGGACATGATGCGCAGATCACTCACATTACGGCATGCCGCACTCGCGCTGGTTCTGTGTGCCTTCGCTCTGCTGATCGGCCCGGCGCGCGCGCCGGCGGAGGAGGCTGCACAACACGACGGCTCCACCCACGCCGCGCCTGCCGCCAAGGCCGCCGACTCACCCGCAGCCGCCGGCTGCCCGTACGCCGAGGGCGGCGCCTGTTGCGGCGAGTGCCGCGAAAAGGCCGCGCAAGGTCAGCCTCAGAACCAAGCTGAAATGGACTGCCCGTGCAAGCGCGCCAAGAAAGCCCGCGAAGGCGCCTGAGCCGCGCCGGCTCTGTGCCGATACGCGCCAAGAGCCTGCCGGCACTCGCCACCCTGTTAGTGATGCTGCTGGCCTCGCTGCCGCGCCCGGCGCGCGCCGCCAGCGATCAACTCACGCAACCGCTCATCATCGGTGGCGTGGTGGTGGGCGTGGTCACCGTCATCGCGATCATCGCGATCATCGGCACCAGCGTGCAAGAAGCCAATCAGTTGACGCCGGCGCGGCTGCCGCGCGAGCGCGACCTCGGGTCAGGACGCCGGCTGCAATTAGGCCCGCAGTGCGGAGCCGGCGAGGGGCCGCCGCCCCTGCTGTGCTGGTGAGACCGGCGAGAAAGGATCGAGGAAAGGATGAAGCCGAGAGTAATAGTCGTGATCGCAGCACTGCTGGCCATGTTGGTGGCCGCCACCGCCATGCCGAACCGCGCGCGCGCCGCCGATATGACAACGCCTTTGCTCATCGGCGTTGCCGCCGTCGGTGGAGTGCTCCTGCTTAGCTATGTGGCGGTCAAGATCATATACCGCGACAAGGTGCATTTTCTTGCCGGCGACCCTGCCAGCTTGCCACGACGAGAGACCCAGCCACGCCAGCGCGTGCGTTTTGCGGCGGACTGCCCCACCACCGCCGACGGCCCGGCGTTGGTGTGTTGGTAGCGCCGGCGCGGCGGCTGTTCAAAAGAGCCGCCCCAAGAGCGCCGGCACCGCGTGTTCGACACGCAGGCGGCGCTCACCCAGCGACACGGCGGTAAAGCCGTGCGCGCGCAGCAGATCGATTTCGTAAGGAATGAATCCGCCCTCCGGGCCGACGGCCAGCGTGACCGGCCCCGGCACCGCCCGCGGGCAGACTGCCGCGGCCTCCGGATGAGCCACTAGGGCAAGGCTGCCGCGGATCAACTCGGTCACCTCGTCTTCGACGAAAGGTTTAAACCGCCGCCGCGTCATGATCTCCGGCGCGATCGTATCACCGGCTTGTTCCAGCCCCAGCCGGACTTGCTCCTCTAGCGCGGCCGGCGCGAGCTGCGGGCTATCCCAGAAGCTCTTCTCAACCCGCCAGGTGTTCAGCAGCACAATCCGTTTTACCCCCATGGCGGCGACGGCCGGCAGCACCTTCTTGAGGCTCTTCGGCCGCGGTAGTGCCAAGAGCAGGGTCAGCGGCAGTGCCGCCGGAGCGGGCTGATCGAGGCAGACTTCCATCTCAAGCAGTTGCGGCGACAGGTTGGTGATCAGCCCGCAGCCGCGTTGGGCATTGAGCAAGCCGACGCGTAGCCGGGCGCCGGCTTGCGCCCGGTGCACTGCGAGCACATGTTGCAGCCGCCGGCCGCTGAGTCGCACGCGGTTGGTGCCGGCCACGAAATCGTCTTCCGACAGCAAGATGAGATTCATGCGCGCCCGCGCCTCGTCTACCACGCCGCGCCGGGCGCGCCTATGCGGCTGCGCTTGAGCGCCGGTTGAATCGGCCGGGCGCTTGCGCCATTGACAACACCCGATGGAGATTCACCTCGCCAGTCTGCTCGAGGGCGCCCGCCAGGCTGAGGGCACGGTGGTGATTGTCGATGTACTGCGTGCCTTCACCACCGCCGCCGTCGCGCTGGCGCGCGGCGCGGCCAAGATCATCTTGGTGGCAGAAGTCGAAGACGCCCTCGCCCTGCGCCGGCGCGGGGCGGGCGATCGTTGCATGGGCGAGGTCGGCGGCCAGCGCCCGCCGGGTTTCGATTACGGCAACTCGCCGTTCGAGTTGTCGGCGGCGGATATCAGCGGCTTGACGTTGATACAGTCAACCCGGGCCGGCACAGTTGGTGCCGTGGCGGCCCGGCGAGCCGAACGGATATTCGCCGCGTCGCTGGTAAATGCCGCGGCGACTGCCGCCGTGCTGCATCGCCAGCCGCCGCCACGGGTCACCATTGTTGCCATGGGGATGGAAGGCAAGGTGCGTGCCGACGAGGACGAACTCTGTGCGCTCTATCTGCGCAACCTGCTCGAAGGACGCCAGCCCGACCGCGACGCGCTCCGGCGGCTGATACTGGGCGGCGCCGAAGCGCAGAAATACGGCGATCCCGCGCGCCCGCACTTCCACCCGCAAGATCGCGCGCTGGCACTGCAGATAGACACCATTGCGCTGGCCATGGCCGTCAGCCGCGAAGACGGCTTGCTGGTGGCACGGGCACTGAGGGTCTAACCCCCGGGCAGCCGTTCAAAAGCGCTGGCCGGTCTGCGAGCCGATCCAGACCTCGCCGCCCTCGAAGTGCTCTTTCTTCCAGATCGGCACCACTTCCTTGAGCCGGTCGATGGCGAAGCGGCAGGCCTCGAAGGCGGCGGCTCGGTGCCCGGCGGAAACCGCAATGGCGACGCTAGCCTCGCCGATAGGCACGACCCCGATGCGGTGCACGATGGCGATGGCGTGGATCGGCCAGCGGGCTTTGGCAGTATCGCCGATCTTGCACAACTCGGCCACCGCCATCTCCGGATAAGCTTCGTACTCCAGCTCCGTCACCCGCCGCCCCTCGTTCTCGTTGCGCGTGGTGCCGAGAAACGTCACCACAGCACCCGCGGCCGGATCACTGACCGCGGCGAGCAGCGGCCCCAGAGCGATCGCGTGGGTCACGATCTCAAACATGACAGCCTCCGCTGACGGGCGGAATCAGCGCCACCTCGTCGTGGTCGGCGAGCGGGTGATCGTGGTCAACGTATTCGCGGTTGACGGCGATCGAGAGCGAGCGGCGCACCTCGGCGAGCGGCGGATAATCGCGGCATAGCTGCTCGAGTAGCGCGCCGACGGTGATACCCGCGGGCACGGCGCACACCGCTTCGCTGCGGTGCAGTTTCTCGCGAATCGAGGCGAAGAAGCGCAGGCGGATTTCCATCAGGTCACGCTGTCTCTGCGCCTGCTTGCCGCGGCAGGTTCGCCGGGCGGTGCAGGATCAACAGTGCCGCCGCGGCCAGCGCGAAGGGCGAGAACTCATCGAAATCGTGGGTGACGAAACCGAGCACGAAGCCGCACAGGGCAACCGCTTCGCACAGCGCCCAGATGACAATGGCGTGCGTACGCTGCTGCTCCGGGGTGATGGTACCGGCGGCAAACAAGCGGCGCCGCCACCACAACGACAGGCCCCCGAGCAGTACCGCGAAGGCCGAGAACGCGTAACGCAGCCACGCGGGCGACTCCGCCACCGGCGCCTCGATTTCGTCGATGATCAGGAAGGCCACCGCGGCATAGGTCGCCACCGCCGCCAGCATCGCCGCCCAGATCACACCCAACATCTGCTTCGCTTCGCCGGCGCCAGTCATGCCAGTCAATCGCGCACCAGGCTGACCATATGCCCCAACTCGGGGAGGATCAGCTTGGTCATGGCCAGCTCGACCGCGGCGGTCGAGCCCGGCAGCGAGAAGATAACGTGCCTTCCGGTCACGCCGGCGGTGGCCCGACTCAGCATCGCCGCCGCCCCGATTTGCTCGTAGCTCAGCATCCGGAACAACTCGCCGAAACCGGTGATTTCCTTGTCCAGCAGCCGCCGTATGGCCTCGTAGGTAGTGTCGCGACGGGCGACACCGGTGCCGCCGTTGAGAATCAGCACCTCGGCCTCGGCCGGCGCCGTGCGCACCGCTGCGGCGACCAGCTCGGGCTCATCCGGCACAACGCGGTAGAATGCCACGTAATGCCCCTGCGCCTCCAACAACTCGCGAATCTTGCGGCCGCTGCCGTCGCTCTCCGGCGTGCGCGTGTCGCTGACGGTGATCAGGCCGCAACCGACGCGGCTGGCCCCGTGCGCGCGATGGGCATGGACGCTCATAACGCGCAGCATACCAGCAAGCGCAGCCTTGGGGAACGCGAGCCCGGCTCTGCAATCGGTGCGGATCTGCTTTGCTCGGTCGCAACCCTAAAACGGCAGCGCAGCGGCGCAGGTGGCGCTCCACACCTCGACGCGGTCGCCCAGCGACTTGGCCATTGGCCGCGACGAGTAGGCGGGATTGCAGCTGAGAAATTCCAGCGGCCCGTTACCGTAGAGACCGGCGCCGATGCCCCAGCCGTTGTCGGTGTCGGTGCCGCCGATCAATACCAAGCGCAGCCACTGCGCCAGCGGATTCCACGCATCCGGAACCAGCCGTGCATCGACGCCGAAGTAGGCCACATCCTTGTGCCGCCCGCCCTCGCCCGGCACGGCGATGTTGGTTTGCGCCAGATCAGCCCCCAGCCGAATCTCGCCCAGCCACTCGGCCAGCGGCTCCTTGCCGGCGGCCAACCCCAGCGGGACAAACGGCAGCACGCTCACCCCTTCGCGCATGAACCAGGCGTCGGTAGTACCTTCGTCGTGATAGGGCGACAGCGTGATCGGGTCCAAACCAGCGGTCGTCAGGTCGTCGCGGATTCCATTGGCGAACGCTCCGGCCATCAACCACTCGCGCTCGCCGCCGCGCCAATGCACCCCCGCGGTGAGATCAAGCGTCCGCTTCTCCTTCGACTCGAGCACGGTGAAGCCGCCGCTGGTAGCGCGAATATCGCTGGTGCCCACCGGCAACGAGCCCATCAGCCCGACCGCCCAGCCGCGCACCGGCAGGAGCCCATCGAGATCGACCGCGGCCGCCAGCCGCAATATCCGCGTGCGCATGGTAATCTCAACCCCGGGCAGACTGCGAGCAAAGCCCTTGCCCTCGGCGTACACGCCGGTGAGCTGCAACACCACTGGGGTCGCCGACAGGCTGAGGGACGGACTAGAGATGTCCGTCCCGATGCCGCCGGCGTTGAGCTTGAAGTAACTGCCGCTGACGAATGCGCCGCGGGGCACGTAACGCAGCACCAATATCGGCATCGCCGCCGGATTGGCCCAACCGAAGGGATCGGCGGTGTACGACCCGCGCGCCTCGCAGTCGCCGTAGAGGCAGAGATTCAACCCGGCCAGGTCGCTGCCCAGCTTCTGCCCGCGGACAAGGCGCGGAGCGCCGAGGGCGAGAGCCGTGGCTAAGAAAACGAATAGTATGGGGCAGCGCGGCAGCATGGGTAGACCTCGGTTTCACTTACTGTGGTGGAAGATCGCGTCGGGAAACTGCGGGCCATCTCTCCGGGCCATCGGTTGCGACAGCCTCGCCGGCACCAGCCGCTGGCGTTCTTGCCGCGCTGCTGGACGAGCGCCTAGTAGTAAAAGACACCGCGCGAATCAAGCTTGCCGAGGCGAACTCCACTCAAGAATCTGAGGGCACCAGCGATCGTACCCCTCCCGGTGCAGCGCCTAGTACTAGCTAGGATCAGTTCCCGCTTGGCACCTCACTCCGTTGCGACTTCGCGGTTCGGCAGTGCCATCACGGATGGTAGCTGATCGTATCCGTCAACCGGTGCGCCCGATCCGGTCCTTGAGCGCGGCGAGAACGGCGTGCACGTCGGCTTGGGTCGCCAGTACCGCCCGCAGTGGGTCGGCGCGCTGCCGAAATCGCGTGGGGACGGTCTTGATCGTGAAGCGCGCCGGCGGCAGGCGTGTGCTCAACTCGCGCCACCCTAGCGGGGTCGACACCGGTGCCCCGGGGCGCGGCCGGGCCGAAAACGGCGCCGCAATGGTCTTTCCAAAACCGTTCTGCAGGAAGTCGATGTACACCTTGCCGCCGCGCTCGCTCAGCGGCCGCGCCACTGTGGCCAAGTCGGGAAGCTCAGCGGCGATCAGCCGCGCCAGCACTTCGGCCAACGTCTTGGCCTCGTCGTGGGTCAGCGACCCCGCCAGCGGCAGCAGGAGGTGCAGGCCATCCTGCCCGGAGGTCTTGACGAAGTGCGGCACCTGCAGCGGTTCGAGCACCTGGTGCAGGTGCTTGGCCACGCGCACCACGGCGGCGAACGGCGCGCCCTTGGGATCGAGGTCGACGACGGCCCAATCGGGCCGATCGAGTGCGCTCGAACGAGCACTCCACACATGCAGCGGGATGCAGCCCAAGTTGATCACGTAGCGCAGCGTGTCGAGGTCGTTGCAGATGAAGTAGTCGGTGTCCTCGATGCGACAGGTTCGGACCCAGTCCGGAACGAACTCCGGCGCATTCTTCTGAAAGAAACTCTTGCCCGCGATGCCGTCGGGATAGCGGGTGAGCACGATCGGCCGGTCGTAAAGGTAAGGCGAAATCAGCGGCCAAATGCGCTCGTAGTACCGCAGCAGGTCACCCTTAGTATAGCCGTCTTGCGGCCAGAAGACTTTGTCAAGGTTGCTGAGGTGGAGTGCCGGCGCGGGGGCGACGGCTACGGGCGGCGGCGGTGCCGTCGTTCTTTGCGGCATCTGGTCGCAGTCGCCGGCGTGTTTGTCTGGGCGCAATCGCAGAAACACCGGCTGGCGCAGCATGCCGCTCTCGGTAACCGCGGCGTAGCGGATCTCCGCCACCAGTCTGGGCTCGACCAAGCGAGCGCTGCGGGCCAGCGCGCGCGGCGACCCATCGAACGCCGCCGCCGCGCAGCGGATTCGTTCGAGCTGCGCGCGCAGCGTTGCCAAAGTGCGCGTATCGAAGCCAGTGCCGACGTTGCCGGCGTAGCGCAGGCCTGCTTCGCCGCGCCATGCCAGCATCAAGGCACCGAGTTGTTGGCGTGCACCCTGGCCCGGCAGCCAGCCCACAATGGCTAGATCGGCGCTGCGTAGGACCTTGAGCTTGAGCCAAGCACGCGAGCGGCGCCCACTGCTGTATGGCGAATCGGCGCGCTTGGCGATCACGCCTTCGAGGCCGTGTTCGCGCACCGCCTGGAAGAACGCCTCGCCCTCGCTCTCGAGGTGTTCGGCAAAGCGCAGCGTACCGGCCGGCGGCAGCAGCCGGTGCAGTAGCAGCTTGCGCCGCACCAGCGGCAGTCGGCGCAGGTCATAGCCCGCCACTGCCGGCAGATCGAACACGTACATCAGCACTGGTGTTTCAAGCTGCGCCCGCGCTACGGCCGCGGCCGCGGCCTTGCCCAGCCGCTGTTGCAAGCACTCGAACGAGCTGGCGCCACGCCGGTCGAGTGCGACGATTTCGCCGTCGAGGATGAAATCTGCGCAAGGGAGGTGGCGCACCGCCCCCGCGATCTCCGGAAAACTAGCGGTGATGTCGCGCCGGGTCCGCGAGAACAGGCGCACGCGGCCGTCACCGGTGCGGGCGGCCAGCGCGCGTATGCCGTCGTACTTCAGCTCGAACAGCCAGCCGGTGCCCGAGAAGGCGCGCTCGGCGCTCTCGGCCAGCATCGGTGCCAACGCCGACGGGTCGAGTTGCCGCCGCACCGCCCCCGCCACCCGCGCCTGTTCCGCCAACTCGCCTTCGCGGCTGCCTCCGGCTTGCAGTTCCTGCACCGTCAGGCCGGAAAAAATCGACTGCGGCTGGCTCGCTACCGGCTCCGCGCGTGGCGGTGGCGCGGCCTCCGCCTTCTTGAACAGCAGCCATTGCTGGCCGCTGCCCTTCATTCGCACCAGCGCCCAGCGCCCGCGCAGCTTGTAGCCGTGCAGCTCGAGGTCGAACTTGCCGCGACTCAATGCCTGCTCCGGATCGACTCCGTCGACGCAATGGTAGGTGCCGCGATCCCACACGATGACCGCACCGGCGCCGTAGTTGCCGGCCGGAATGATGCCCTCGAAGTCGGCGTACGCCAGCGGATGGTCCTCGGTCTGCACCGCCAGGCGCTTTTGCTTGGGATCGACTGAGGGACCGCGGGGAACGGCCCAACTCACCAGCACGCCCGCGATCTCCAGCCGCACGTCCCAGTGCAGCCGCCGCGCCGCATGCTGCTGGATTACGAACGAGTGCTCGGAACCGGCGCCGGCAGCCGTGGGCGAGCCCTCGAACGGCTCGGGCGTCGATGCCGGGTCGCGCTTGCGGCGATAGCGGTCAAGCGGGCGGTCAGCCATCGGCCCAATAGTACGGGTGATGGCCGCGCCTGCCAAATGTTCTCGCACTGCTGGCGGATCGGTGTTATGGTCCGCCGTCGTCGGCTGGCGAACAGGAGTCTGGGATGGCGGCACGTGCGATTGCTTCGGGTACGATCAGCTTCGGGCTGGTTTCGGTTCCGGTCAAGCTTTATACCGCGACCCGCTCGCAGAGCCTGTCCTTCAATTTGCTGCACGCGCGCGACAAGTCGCGGCTGCGCCAGCAGTATGTCTGCGCGACTTGCGGTGAGGTGGTCGAGCGCAGCGCAATGGCCAAAGGCTACGAGTACGCCAAGGATCAGTACGTGGTGTTGGCGGAGGACGAGTTGAAGGCCATCGAGGAGCAGAGCGACCAGTCGATCGAGATCGAGGAGTTCGTGCCGATCAGCGCGGTCGATCCGCTGTATTTCGAGAAGGCTTATTTGCTCGGACCCGACAAAGGCGGCCACAAAGCCTACCGGCTGCTCTGCGAAGCCATGGCCAAGGCCGGGCAAGGGGCGGTGGGGAAGTTCTCCACGCGCGGCAAGCAGCAGCTGGTGTTGCTGCGCCAGGCGCAGGGCGGCCTGCTCATGCACGCGCTCTATTACGCCGGCGAGGTGGCGAGCTTTGCCGAGATCGATCGCGGCGAGGGCGCGGCATTGAAACCGGGCGAGATCGAGCTGGCGGTGCAACTGATCGAGCAGCTGGCCTCGCCGTCGTTCGCGCCCGAGAAATACGACGACACCTATCGCAAGAAGGCGCTGGCAATGATCGAGCAGAAGATCCAGGGCCAAGAGGTGGTGGCCGCACCGGCGCAGGCCCCGCGGGCGCAGATCATCGACTTGATGGAGGCACTCAAGGCCAGCCTGGAGGCTAAGCGGCGCGGGCCGGCTGCGGTCGTGCCCGCGGCCGAAGAGCGCAAGCCGCCCCGCGCCAAAGCCCCGGCCGTAGCCGCTCGCAAGAGCGCGACGCGGGCGAAGTAGCGGCGCATGCGGGGGGCGGCGCGGATGCGGACGGGCGGTCATGGCGGAGCGCCGGCGGCGGCGGCCGGTGCGGCGGCGCAGACCTTCGGCACCGCGGATGCCGCCCGCATTCTGCGCCTGCCGCCGGTGCGGGTCCGCGCCATTGTGCGCGCCGGCCTGTGCGCCCCGGCGCGCCGCGGGCGCGCGCTCGAGTTCAGTTTTCAGGACTTGTTGCTGCTGCGCACCGCCCACGGGCTGTTGCAGGCCAAGGTGCCGCCGCGGCGGGTGCGCACTGCCTTGCGCGAGCTCAGCCGGCAGTTGCCGGCCGGGCAACCGTTGTCGGGCGTGCGCATCTACGCCGATGGGCGGCACGTGGTGGTACGCGATGGCCGAACGGCTTGGCAGCCCGACAGCGGGCAAGCCGTCTTCACCTTCGACGTCGATGACCTCGCCCGCAAGACCGGCGTGGTCGTCAAAGTGCCGCGCTCGCGCGCCGGCAAAGTGCCCCCGCCGCCCGAAGCCATCACGGCCAACGGCTGGTTAGATCGCGCTTTGGCGCTCGAAGAAGTCGATACCAAGGCGGCGGCCGTGGCTTATCGCCAGGCGCTGCAACTGGCGCCGGAGATGACCGACGCCTACATCAACCTCGGCCGCCTGCTGCACGAGGCCGGCGACGTCAGCGAAGCGCGCCGCTTGTACGGCGAAGCGCTCAGACGCGCGCCTGACGATCCCGTCGCACACTACGACATGGCGCTGGCGCTCGAAGACCAAGGTGATCCCACCGGGGCCACGCACTACTATCACCGGGCGTTGGAAATCGACCCGGATTTTGCCGACGCCCACTTCAACCTCGGCCGCCTGCTCGACAAGCTCGGCGAGCGCACCCAAGCCCTGCGCCACCTGCTCGCCTACAAGAAACTCACGGGCAGACCCTAGTAACAGCCATTGGCTCTAGTTCCACAGCTCACGTAGCCGCGCGCCGATATCGATTGGGCTCGGGGCGTTGCCGGCCCCGAGATCGGCCGTGTGTGCACGCCCGTGGGTACGGTGCTCGAAGTGCTCTGCGATCGCGGCCGGAATGAAGCGGCTGCGCGGGGCATACACGTGCCGGTCGCCGAAACGCCCCTGCTCGCGTTTGAAGAAGCGCAGCGGGTGAATCAAGTGCAGCTGCTCGCGCGCCCGCGTCATGGCCACGTACAGCAGGCGGCGTTCTTCTTCGATCTGCGCCGCGCTGCCAGTTGCCAGGTCGGACGGGATGCAGCCGTCGGTCACGTTGAGCACATAGACGACGTTCCATTCCTGACCCTTAGCGGAGTGGATGGTCGAAAGGATCAGATAGTCATCGTCCAAGTATGGCGCCCCAGGCTCGTCGCTGCTGGCACTCGGCGGGTCGAGCGTGAGTTCGGTAAGGAAGCGCTCGCGTGAGGGGTAGGCGGCGGCGACGTGCTCGAGCTCTTCGAGGTCGCGCGCACGCAGGTGAGCGGCGTCGTAGAGCCGCTCCAGATGCGGCTGATACCACTGCCGCACTCGCGCGATCTGCGCCACCCAGCCGGCCGGCGGACCGGCCAGATCACGCAACAGCGAGCACAACGGCTGCCAATCCGCCGGCGCCACCGGCGCCCTAAACGTCGTCAGCGCGGCGAGGTCGAAGTGGTGGCTTTGAAGATGTTCGAGGGCCCGGCGCGCGTGGCGCGGGCCCATGCCCGGCACTAGCTGCAACACGCGAAAGGCAGCCAGCCCATCGCGGGGGTTCTCGGCCCAGCGCAGTACGCACACGAGATCCTTCACGTGTGCGGCTTCGAGGAATTTCAGGCCGCCGAACTTGACGAACGGGATATTGCGCCGTGCCAGCTCCAACTCGAGTTGATCGCTGTGATGGGCGGCGCGAAACAGCACCGCCTGCCGCTTCAGCTCAATGCCGGCCTCGCGATTGGCCAGCACCTGCTCGGCGACGTACTCGACTTGGCAACTCTCGTCCTCCGCCGTCACCAACTGCGGTCGCGAGCCGCCGCGCCGACTGGAGAACAGCTGCTTCGGTACGCCCACTTGCGCCAAGCGCATGACGGCGTTGCAGGCGCCCAGGATGGCCGCGCTCGAGCGGTAGTTCTGTTCCAGAGTCACCACCTGTGCCGGAGGCTGAAACTGCCGGGGGAACTCCAGAATATTGCGCACGCTGGCGGCACGAAACGAGTAGATCGCCTGGGCGTCATCGCCCACGACCGTCAGCCCGCGGCCGTCGGGTTTGAGCGCGAGCAAGATCGCTGCCTGCAGCGCGTTGGTGTCCTGGTACTCGTCCACCAGCACGTGATCGAAGCGCGCGCGCACCGCGGCGGCGAGCGCGGGCTCGGCCATCATCTGGTGCCAGTAGAGCAGCAGATCGTCGTAGTCCAAGACATTGCGCTCCTGCTTGCCCTGCACGTAGGCGCGAAAGAGGGCGCGCAACTCCTCGGCCCAGGCCTCACACCAGGGAAAGGACTCGGCCAGGACCTCGGCGAGCGGCCGCTGGGCGTTGAGGGTGTGCGAATAGATCGCCAGACAGGTGTCCTTCTTGGGAAAGCGGCTGGCGCTGCGGGAGAAGCCGAGTTCGTCACGCAGCAGGTTCATGAGGTCAGCCGCATCCGAGCGGTCGAGCACGGTGAACGACGGCGTCAGGCCGATGACTTGCGCGTGCAGGCGGAGCAAACGGTTGGCCAGGCTGTGAAACGTGCCGGCCCAACACAAGCGCCCCGCGGCATCGCCGGCGGTGCCGGCGCAGGCATGAGCTACGATTCGGCGGGCGCGGCGGGTCATCTCGTGCGCCGCCCGGCGCGTGAAGGTGAGCAGCAATATCCGTTCGGGATCGGCACCATTTATGATCAGATGCGCAACGCGGTGGGCCAGGGTCTTGGTCTTGCCCGAGCCGGCGCCGGCAATGATGAGCAGCGGCGGGGCGGGCTGCGCGCCGCCAGCCATGCCGCCGTGCACCACCGCCTGCTGCTGCGCCGGATTGAGCTCGTCCAGATACGCTGCCGCCGCCATCACCACCGCCTCCGCGCCCGGTACGGGCGCAACTCGACACTGCCTCAGAAGCGAAACTAAAGCAAACACGCTGGTGACGCCGGGCGGCGGGTGTGCGACAAATCTGTGGGTAACGTGCAGCCGACCGGGCAAATCCTCACCCGTCTGACAGTACTGTGTACTGTCAGGCCGAGGCCCATGGCCGAAAGGGACGCAATTTGTCATCTTCCAGGCGCGGCGCCACTTCTTCAGCTGCTTCTCCCGCACGATTGCCCTCTCTGCGCAGCCGTGCGCTTCGTAGTAGACCAGCTTGGCAACGCCGTACTTGGCCCGAAAAACCCTCCACTACCTTGCTCTGATGCTGCCACACCCGCGTTGCCAGCTGTGAGGTCACCCCAATGTACAG
>JACQVA010000017.1 GCA_016210005.1 Deltaproteobacteria bacterium
CAGCATGAAAAGGTCAGCGGCATTCTGGCGCCCGCCTGAGTCTCCCTGCCATCGCCAAACGCATGACAAATCTTGTCACACCGACCGATTGAGCAATCTCCTTAAACGAATGGCACAGTTTCCTTAAGCGAATGCCATTGGTCCTTGGCCCGCTCCGCCAAAGCGCGGCGAACTCTCTCGCGAGTATCTCGCTGAGGCAACCCCTGCAGCTTGCCGAGAACACCCTGCCCTTCCCACTCCTGAAGCAGCCGCTGCTCACTGAGCCCGCGCACGTCACCGGCGGTGACGGTCGCGGCGAGAGTGACGCCGATTCCCGGACGCGTGGCAAGCAGGCCGGCGAGTTGCCCGATCGTTTCGGCCCCCGCGGGCGTGAGATCGCTCCGCCCGACGCGACACGCGATCGGCGCCGGTCCGGCGGCGGCCTTATTCTTGTCGCCGCCGAACACGGCACCGACGAGCTTGAGTGGCGAGGCCAAGGCGTTCACGATGGCGCGCCGGAGTGCTCCGCCAACCACCGCGAGCACGTCAACCTTCGCCCCCTGCGCATCGGCCTCGATCGGGATGCCGAGCACAATGTCGCCGTGAACGTCGCGCATCAACGCCAGCGCCATCGAGAGCGGGATACCGAACTGCTGCTCGAACAACGACTCACCCGCTCCGCCCTCCAGGCCGAAATCGTGCAACGTCAGCCAGGTGTCGCTCCAGTAGCTCTCGCCGTTGAACGAAGCCTTCGTCGCGATCGACGCGTTGCCACTGGCGATGCGGTAGCTGGAGAAACTCGCCGCGTATGGGTTGAGCCGTGGCAGAGCGATTTGCTCACCGTTGAGTTCGATCCATCCTCGGCCAGATTTCTGCCCGCCGAAGATTTCGATCTTGCCGAGCACCGCGCTGGTCGCCTGAGCGCGGAGGTTGGCCACCGCGAGCGCCGGCCAGCGCAGTTCGCGCAGCTCAACCGCGAACGGAGCCAGATCGCCACCAAAGAAGGGAGTCACGGTCCGATCGACGACCGCGACACGGCCGCCCGCTAGACGGATCGAATCTACTTCCACCTCGATCGGTCGCGGCGGGGCCGCCGCCGAAGGCGCGGGCGCCTCGCTGGCAGGAGCCGAGGCCGGAGAGAATTTCGGGACTGCAATCCCCGTCGCCGTGCGGGCGAGCTGCACGGTCGGTCCGCCGAGCCGCAGATCGCCGATCACCGCACGCACTGGTCGCGGGGCCGCGGCCTGCGCCGCGGGCAGAAGTCTCGGGACGTACAAGTCCTTAATCGGCAGATCGAGCGATCGCACGCCCACACTGAAGGACTTGGAATCCGTTGCGGCAAGCTGGAAGTCGGCGACCGCGAGCCGACCGCGCAGATGCACGTCATCGGTGCGGCGCGCGGTGGCGGACGAGCCCGGCAGTACTCCCGGAATCTCCAGCTCGGTGATGGCCATGTCGAACGATCGCGCGCCCATCGTGAAACCCTGTGGCTCGGCATTGCCGAGCCGGAGTTCGGCGAGCGACAGGCGGCCGCGCAGGCGAAGATCACTCGACGTGAGCTGGCCCACATCCACCCCGGGCGCCGCTAGGCCGGCCTCGATCGTCAGCTCCGAGCCGAGTCGGCCGGCCTGCAGAAGATTGGATGGGAGCGCGCTCGTAACCGCCGCGAACTCCGCCAGCGGCAGGTTCGTGATTCGCACCGTGCCGGCGAAGGCAGGCGAAAAGAGGCGCAGTGCGCCCTCTGCGTTGACCGATCCCGCGCCCGCCGTCAGTGCCAACTGCATCCGCGCCCGCCGGTCGGTGTCACTGGCGAGGTCGCTCGTGGTGAGCCCGACGCCGACATCGAGTGACGCCGCCGCGTTAAGCAAGCGGATGCGCGATTCGGTAACGCGCAGCGACGAGACGGACCAGCGCCAGGGCGCGGCGGCCGGGCCGGCTGCCGGCGAAGCCGACGCGGAGGATGTCGGGTCCAGGGTCCGGCCGGCATTCGCCGGCGGACTGGACGCAGCGGCAAGCAACGGCAGAAGATCGCCGCCCAGTGGCCTCACGGGCAGTGAGGCCCCGACAATCTCGACCTCGCTGACGGCGACGCGGCGCCCGACCAGATCGAGTGTATCCAGCTTCACCGTAACGTTGCGCCAGGCCAACGCGGGTTCGTCGAGCTGCGGAACGCGCACGGCGACGTCACGCAGCGTCACCGTCCCGCGCAGCTCGTTTCGCGTTACCGTATCGAGCCGGTACGCAAGCGCCGCGTCGAGCGCGCCTTGCAAGGCGCTCCAGCCGACTGTGGGAATGTAAAGCCGGGTCTGGTGCAGTGGCAGATTCCGGGCCTCGAGGTCAGCTTCGAGGGCCGTCCCGCCTTCGCGCAACGTCAAGCGCGCGTCGAGCCGCAGTGCTCCCTGATCAAGCGCGAGGGCCAGGCGCATCCGCGACGGCTCGTCGTAGAGCCCGGGGCGCATTGCGATGTCGCTGACTTCGACGTGCTCGATGGTCACCTCGATCGGCTCACTCTCCTTGATCGTCAAGTCGTGGAAGCGCAGCCTGCCGTCGCGAAGCACGAGCCGATCGACGCCGAAACCCCAGCCCACGTTCGCTGGCGCCGGTGTTTCAGCGCCGAGCGTGCTCTGCGGCGCGGGCGTTGCCGCCGTAGCTGCGGGCGCGGCGCTCGCCGGCACTAGCGCCAGCAGGTTGAGCTGGCCATCTTCGAGCCGATCGAGCGCGACGCGCGGCGATTCCAGCACCACCTCACGCAGCCGCACGGTCTTACCCAGCAACTGCAGCCAGCGCAGCTCGACGGCAAGCCGCTTCCACGCCAACAGTGGCGGCGTGTCAGCCTCACCCGCGGCGGCGCGCACCGTCACATCACTCAGCCCTATCCCGCCCCACAGCAACGAGAGATCGACGTCGCCGATTTCCACCCGAGCATGCAGTGCTTGCGAGGCCTGTGAGACGAGAAGCCGACGCACGGCCTCGGGCAGTGCCGCCCGAATCACCAGCAGCACACCGAGCAACGCGATCCAGCGCCGCCAGCGGTTAAGCCAGGCGAAGCGAGCCGTCATGATACCTCGATGTGCACCGTCTCCCTGTGGCGTGGCCAATTACCAGATGAGCGAGAGCCTCAATGTGACCCACAAGCTGTTCCGCTTCGCCCCAGGCGACGGCCGGCTATCATACTCATCGCGGACCACGAACTTGGCGCTGATCGGGTCGATGAGTGGAGCCGTCAGCCCGGCTTCGGTGCGCAGCAAGTAGTCCGTGGTGAAATGCTGGTCCCCAGGGTGAACGTGGTGGGCTGCTTCGTCCGCACGGTGCCTAACTCAACCCGATCGAAAAACCGGTAGTGTCGGTCGTGCTCTGCTGCACGTTTAGGCCGAAATCGAGGCCGCCATCCCAGTAGCGCTCCGTGAGCCTATCGCGTCGCCATCGCACTCTGCCTCCTTTGCGCCTCCGTCTGGATGAGCTGAGTTCCCCCGCGAATGCCGGGCACAAGAGCACCCCAGGGGGGCGGGCCGGTCACGCTGCTTTCAGTTCGGACGTACAATGCGGGCAGCGCGTTGCCTTGATGGCGATCGCCGAGACACAGTACGGGCAGGCCTTGGTGATTGGTGCCGCTGCGGGCGGCTGCTGGAGCCGATTGACCTGCCGGATCAGAATGAAGATCGCGAAGGCGACGATCAGGAAGTCGAGCACGGTGTTGACGAACAGCCCGTAATTGATGGTGGGCGCCCCGGCCGCTTTCGCCGCCGCCAGGCTTGGGTAGGTCTCACCCGACAATGCGATAAACAGATTGGAGAAATCCATCCGGCCAAGCAGCAATCCCAGCGGGGGCATCAGAATGTCTCCCACGAACGAGGTGACGATCTTGCCAAACGCCGCGCCGATAATGATCCCCACGGCCATATCCACCACGTTGCCCCGCATCGCGAACTCTTTGAACTCTCTCAGCATGGCTCCACCCTCCCGAGTTCAGGTTCCTTTCCACCGCAGCACGGCACGGCCGCTGCCGCCACCGCGCCAGAGGTCTTGTGCGGGCGCGCGGCAGCAACTAGCCGCCGAGGCCTGCTTTGACTTTCTTCAGGACATCGATGTTCTTTTGCAGCCCGTCGACGTGCTGTTGCATGTCGACGATCGCCTCGCCGAGTTTCACGGCTGAGCCTAGCGCGCCACCCGATTCGCCGGCCCTTTCCAGCGCCTGTTTCCCGAGTTCTCCCAACTGCGCGTCGGCGCGACGCTGACTCACCGAGCCGCAAAGGAACCCGATGGCAAAGATGGTTCCGATCAGGCCGAGACGCACAATGCGACCGTTCCTCCCTGGCGACATAGCTTCCTCCTAAAGGCTACAACGGAGGTGCATCCTTGGCGACTTGCCACTCAGCTTCTCCGAGTTGCGCACTCCGAGCGGCGTCGCCGTGCGTACACCCCATTTCCCTACCGGCTAGTTTCTGTGTCATCTTGTGCCACAATGGTCCTTGTGGCTTCAAGGGGGCGGCTCGTCTGTGCTCCGGGCTTGTCGCCAGCGCTGGCCCCCGCAGATCGATTCCATCGTCGTCCTCCCCGATCACGCGCACACTGCCTGAACCTGCCCAGCTGGCACTGCGTCGTACTCGACGCGGTTGGGATACGTAAAGAAGGAATTCAGGATCGCGCAGGGCAGTGTCGAGAGGCCGCGCCACGGACCGGCCTCGCTCGGCTCGTGGCAACTGCCTCTGCCGCGCGGGCTTGCGGGGATGGAGATTGTGCCCTGGAAACGGGGTGTGTGCTGTGGCCCTATGAGCTGCCGCCCATGATCTCTTGGACCTCGCGATCGAAGTCCTCCGGCAGCACGTAATGGTGCTCGATGTGGCGGACCAGCCCGTCTTTACCGACAAACACCACGATCGGCACGTAGTTCACCTCGTAGTCGCGCAGTAGCTGCACGTTCTTGCCGGCCAGCATCGGGAACGGCAAACTGAACTGATCCTTGTAGCGGCGGATGAGCTTGTCGCTATCAGCCAGGACGTTGATCGTGATGATGGTGAGGCCATCGCCGGCGTGGGCCTCGTGGGCGCGCTTGAGAAAGCCGATTATCTGCGTGCAGTAGTGGCACATGTTGTGAGTAAAATACAGGATCAGCGGTTTGCCCAGCAGCTCGGGTAGGCGATAGACCTCGCCGGTCTCGTCCGGCAGCGCAAACGCCGGCGGGGGTTTGCCGACCGCGGCGATTTCGGCTGCCGCCGGGCCGGGCCGCGCCACGCTGGCCAGCATGGCCAAGGCGACAGCAGCGGCTCGCCATGCATAATTCGTTTGCCCGCTCACTACGCCACCTCGACGCGCGTGATGGTGAACTGCACTTGGTTTTCGTAGTTGGCCGGGTAGATCAGCGGAATGCCGTCGGCTTCGGCGTAGGCGTAAGCAAAGGTCTCGAGCAGATCGCCGCCCTGCTTCGGAGCCAAGGCGATGGCGCGTCCTTCGGAGACCTTGAAGCGGTTGGGTGAGAGCTTGCCGAAGAAGAAATTGCGGGCCGCGGGGTTCTTGTCTGCCTCTGACACATCCACCGGTACCCAGCCTGCGTCACGGTCATGGAAGCTGACCCAGCAGTGAGCGCCGGAGCAGTCACCGCTAAGCTGTCCGCTGGCGCCACCGGCGGCGGGCAGCGGGAAGCCTTGCTCCCAGCGCACGGGGATGCCGCGTGAGATCAGGATCGCCATGAACAAAGAATGGTAGTCGTCACACTTGCCGCGCTTGTGGCGCATAATCCATTGGGTATCGCCGGTGCCGCAGCCGGGGATCTGCTTGTCGTAAGAGAGCTCTTCGATGATGCCCTCGAACACCCGGCGCGCCACCTCCAGCGGTTGCTTGGCATCGCCGATGGCGTTGCGGGCGAATGCCTCCACTTCGTCCGTCATGCGCGTACGGGAGGTGTAACGCAGATATTTTGCCGCGCCGGCAGCGTCGAGCGCCTGCGCCGTGCTGCCGGCCTGCTTGCGGGCGACGTGATAGCGGGCGGTCAGCGACCAGTCGGCGGAGATGTGCTTGCTGGCGGCGCGCACGTGCACGATCTGGTTGCCGTAAGTCTCACTGGTGGTGGTCTCGTGGGGCAGCGTGCAGCTGACCGACAGTTTGCTGATCGCCTGCGCCGCGTCGGCCGGCGGCAGCGGCATCCAGAGATGAAAATCCTCGGCGTCAGCCGGCAGGTTGTGCACCACCGTGCGGTAGGTGACATCGAACTCCATCTGGCGCAGGCGGGTGATATCGACGCCGTCCGCGGTTGCGGCGCTTGCCAAACCGGCCCGCAGCGCCAGGCACGCCGCGCCGCTGTAGCCGGCCAAACGAAGGAAATCGCGACGGTCAATCCCGCGGCTGTGCAAAGGCGGAGGCTGAGCGGAGCGCACGGAGCATATCCTCCTTGTCCCAAAAGTAGGTATCGAATGCGGCGGTCGGTTTGCCGGTGGGGTCGATGACCAGCACCTTGATGGTGTGCCGGAGCGCCTCGCCGCCCGCGGCGGCCGCGCCCTCGACCGTGATGCCGAAGTCCTTGAGCACCCCCGCCACCCGCGGCTGCTCGCCGGTAAGAAAGAGCCAGCGCCGGTCTTGCTTCGGGTCGATGCCGTGCTTGGCGAAGTGCTTGAGGATCTCTTCCGGCGTGTCCGCCGCCGGATTCACGCTCACGTGGAGGTACTGCACGTTCGCCGGGCTAGTCAGCTCTTCGTCGAGGGCTTTGAGCATGTGGGTCAACATCGAGCAGCTGGCGGTGCACTTGGCGAAGGTAAATCCCAAGAGCGTGGTCTTGCCCGCCAGTGACTGGTTGGAGATCGTTTGCCCGTCCCAATTGGGTAAGGCGAAGCTTGGCAAGTCGGGCTGACGTTCGCTTGGAATCAACGCCCAGGCCAGTACCCCAACGCCGAGCAACAGGCCGGCACCGATCGCCGTGATGGCAGCCTTGCTCACGGTGGTCACCCCTGCTCGATCACCACTTCGGTGGGCTTGCTGTCTTTGACGTTTACGACCTTACCCTTAGTGACGCTGCCGGCGCGCCACACGCGCACCTGATGTTCTCCGGGCGGAACCTCGGGGATGGTAAAGCTGCCATCTTCCTTGGTGATGGCCGCGTAGGGATGATCGAAGACCAACACGAAAGCGTGCTCGTCGGGGTGGCGGTTACACACCACCTCGATGAAACCGGTCTCCTCACGGTAGCGGTGGAACGGTACGATCGGCTTGCGCACCTCGACCCCCGAATGCGGCAGGGCCACGTTGTAGACCGTGGCGCCGTAATGCAGCGGGCGCTGCGAGACTTCTTTCTGGTAGGCCAGCCGCATGTACAGGTGAGTGTTGTGCATCGTGCCGTCGTCGTTGCGCAGCACAAACGAGTTGCCAACGAAGCCGACGCTGAGAAACGGCTCGAACTTTCCGCCGGCCGTGTGCGTGATGACCGTATCCTGCTTGGGCACCGCGCTGCTGCTCACGCCCTCGATCCAAACCACCGCCGGTCCGTCTTCTATCGTGCCGGTGACCTTTCCCCGTACCTCCCCTGCTTCGGCTGACGCCGCCACTGCAAGCACGACCGCCAACTGCAAACAGGCTCTGCGTATCCCTTTCGTTCCCATGAGTGCGATTCCTATCCTTTCCTTCGAGGTTATTGCTTCACACCAAAGTGTCGGCCGCCACACGGCGCCGGAAAATAAGGTAGCTGAGCGCGAGCGGTACCGCCAGCCACAGCAGCAAGGCGGCCGCAACCAGCGCGCTCGGAGGAGCCGAGGGAATGGCGGTAGCCACCCCTAAGGGCGAGGTCGCCCCTGGCAGCCATTGGAAGCACAAGATACGAAATGCATCTGCCGGGTTGAGCAGTACCAGAATACCGAACAGGACGGTTGGCACCTTGCCTCCGGCCAGGATGAGCAGGCCGACGACCAGCAGATCGAACACCAGCACAAACCACATCCAGACGAAGACCGAGGCCACCACCGCGCGGTCACGCCCGCGCGCCAGAAGCGAGACCAGAAACGACAGCCCCAGGAACACCAGGCCGATCAACACCGCCAGGCCGATCAGCACCGCATAGGTACTCAGCTCCAAACCCGACCACAGGCGCAAGGCGATGCCCGCCGTTCCCAGGCCGGCAACACAGGCCACCGTCAGGGCGAGCGCGAAGCCGACGAAAGTGCCAGCGAAATACTGCCCGGCAGAAAGCGGATACACCAGGATCAAGTCCAGCGTCCCGCGAGCCTTCTCGTCGATGATCGCCCCGCAGCCCAACACCAATGCCAGCAACGGGACCAGGTACGTGGTCAGGTTCATCAGGCTGGCGATCAGCGCCTCTTGCCCGTGCGTGCCGGCCACGCCGATCGGTGCCGCGCCGAAGAAGGCGATGGCCAGAACCGACACCGCCAGCAGGGCACAGACGATCCAGATCCAGCGATTGCGCAAGCCATCGCGCAACTCCTTTTGCGCGATCACCAGCCAGGCCTCAGTTGAGTTCAAAGTAGACTCCCTCCAGGCTCGGCTCCTCTACGTGCAAGTGGCTGAGCATCTGCGCGTGGGCGTTGAGGCCGAGCAGAAACGCGGTCTTCGCGGCCTGCGGCACCTCGGCGACTTGTACGTGGTCTTTGCGCGCCACCGCCGCCGCGCCTAGCTGCATCAGCACGCTTTCGGCCAGCGGCCGCTCGGCATCGCGCAGGTAGATGTGCACGCGCACCGGCATGCGCAGGTCGCGCCGCAGTTCTTCGACCGTACCCAGCGCCTTCACCTCGCCGTTGGCCAACACGCACATCCGGTTGACGTGCGGGCCGACCTCGGACAAGCGATGCGACGACAGCACCACCGTGCGCGGGCCGCCCGACTGCAGCAAGCGAAAGAAATCGCGCACGCCTTGCGGGTCGAGGCCTTCGAGCGGTTCGTCGAGAATCAGCACCGTGGGTCGGCCCAACAGCGCTTGCGCCAGGTTGAGGCGCTGCTGCATACCCTTCGAGTACTCGCCCACGGGGCGCTCAGCGGCGGCGGTCAGCCCGACGCTCTCCAGCATCGGCGCCACTACTTCGGCCCCGAGGCCGCGCAGTTCGGCGAAGTAGCGCAGCGTCTCTGCGCCCGTCAGGTGCTCATAGAAGCGAATCCGTTCCGGCATGAAGCCCAGCGTGCGCCGAAAATCACACCAGGTTTCGTCGTTGGGCTCGCGCCCTTCGAGCAGGAGCTGGCCGCTCGTCGGCCGGCACAAGCCGAGCAGGATGCGCAACAGCGTGGTCTTGCCCGAGCCGTTGTGGCCGAACAAGCCGATCCATTCGTGCCGCGCGATTTCGAGGTCGAGCGGGCGCAGCGCCTCGACAGCGCCGAACCGCTTCGACACGCCTGCAAGCTTGAGCATCAATTCTCCCCGGGCAGATGCTCCAGCTTGGTGAGGGTGCCGTAGTAGTTCTTGGGGGCAGCCGGATAGCGGTCGAGCAGCGCCGTCCAGTTGGGCGTGACCGGCGTCATGTGCGGCGCGTTGTCGACCGCCTTGGGCGCGGCGATCACCGGGAACTCGCGCTCGGCGAAGGCGAGCACCTGGAAGGCCGGGCTGGAGAGCAGCAGCTTGGCGCTGGGGTACTTCCAGAGCAAAGCATCGACGAGGGTGTTGGAACGGTAGGGAACATCACCCCGGCCGTCGTTGTTGAGGTCCCAGCCGACGTAGTCGCCCCAGAAGTTGCCGTTCCAGGTTTGGTCGCGCGCCGAGACGTACTTCACTTGGATCTCGTTGGCCATGAAGCTGTTCTCGGAGATGTCGTTGTCCTCGGAGCCGCCCCAGTAATGCACGCCCAGATTGTTGCGGGCAATGAAATTACCGCGCACGGTGTTGAAGAGCGAATTGTACAGGAACAGGCCCTTAGTGTTGCCGACGATGACGTTGTCGTTGGCGCGGCTGCGCGTCACCTGCATCAGCAGCAGGCCGTGGGTGGAGTTGTTGTGCAGGGTGTTGCGGCTGGTGTCGAGGTTCTTGGAGAACATCAGCGCCAGCCCGACGTAATTGTCGGCGACGACGTTGTCGCTGAAGTTGCCGCGGTCGCACCACATCGTGTGAATGGCGTAACGCGAGTTGCGCACGGTGTTGCCGGTGACCGTGGCATCCATGCTCAGGTCCATGTAAATGCCGTCGCGGCAGTGATCGAGGTCGTTGTCCGCGATCACCGCTCCGCGTGCGCTCCACAGATGCACGCAGTTGCCGCGGGCGTTTTGCTGCAACTCGGCCAGGCCGGCGACATGGTTGCCGCGGATGAGCGCGCGTTCGGCCCCGTGAATCCAAATGCCGAAGTGGCTCTGCTCGATGCGGTTGTTGATGATCTGCGCGTCGGTGGCTGACTGCTCCACCCGCACGCCCGCGTGCGACACCTCGGCGTCGCCCCGCCCGCTCGAGCGCAGCGTGACTCCTTCGAGGCGTACATTGGGCGACGCGATCGCGACCACGTGGCTACGGCCGCCGGCGTCGATAATTGCCCCGTCCTCGCCCACCAGCGCCAGCGCTTTGTCGATCACCACACTCTCGGAGTACACGCCCGGCTTGAGCCGAATGGTGTCGCCGTCGTTGCCGGCCGCAATGGCGGCCGTGATCGCCCCGGTGCCGGGAAGCACGACCCGCTCCGCGGCCTGGGCCACGCCCACAGCCAGTGTCGCTGCCGACAGCAGCGCCAGCACCACCAGCGGGCGCGGCGTCCGCTGTTCGCGCTTGGCCACGATCAACTCAGGGCACACGCCTTGGTCCATTCCCGTGCTCTGGCAGTCCCAGCATTGCAGGCACTCGCCGTAGTTGATGCGACCGGTTTCGTACGCAATCGCCTTCGGTTCACAGCCCTTGTAGCAGATCTTACACGTCTTGCACTGCTCCCAGCGAAACAGCGGCAGCAAGGGCTTGCGGCTGGGGATGGCCAGAGCGCCGCCGAGGGGACAGACGAAGCGGCAGAAGAAACGATACACCACCGCGGAAACCAGGGTGATGACGGCGAAATAGGCGACGAAGTGAAACGGCCGAGCCAAGCGCAGGATGAAGGTCTTGAACGGCTCGACCTCGTCGAGCATTTCCGCCAACGGCAGGCTCACCAAGGCCACGGCCAGGATGACCAGGAAGGTGACGTACTTACCGGCGCGCCCGAGCCGGCCTGGATCCCAAGCGTCGATGCGGCGGTGAAGCTGCTTGGGGGCGATGCGCTTCCATCCCGCCGCCAGTAGTTCCAAGAGCGCTCCGTAAGGGCAAAGCCAGCCGCAGAAGAAGCCGCGACCCCAGACCACCAGCGAGACGGCAATGGCGATCCAGAACAGAAAGATCATCGGCTCGGAGAGGAACACCTCGAACGGAAAGACGCGGCGCACCGCCGCGTTGGCCGGCGTCAGGATTTGCGTCGCACTCGGCTGCGCCTTGAGCACCAGCCCTACCCATACGGCCGCCACCACCGCAATCGAGCGGTGCAGTAGTTTGCGGTAGGCCAGCAGCTGTTGTCGCGCGGCGAAGATGGCGGCGGTCACCAGCAAGAACAGCGCGAAGGCGACGGTGTTGAGTGCGCTCGCTTGCCAGCGCGTGCGCCAGAATGGCAGGTCCTCTTCGATGAACGCCGCGGGCAACTCGAAGGGCGCCAGGAAGGTGCCGTAAGCGCGGCGGTCTTGCACGCGATAGGGAATGGTCAGGTGAAAGACGAACGGCTGCGTCGGATCGAAGTTGCGGTTCTTGAGGAAGAAGATCCCGCCCTCGCGTAGCGCCGGTGCGCCCTCGATCGGCGGCTCCGGCAGATTCAGGTAATCGGTGTCCCGAAAAACAAACTGGTCCTTGCCCTGCTCGATGGAGAAGCGATCGAAGATGCCGCCGCGTGCGAAGCCGGCACCTTTGAACGACAGCTCGCCTTCGGAGCAGATGTAGAGCGCGCTGCCGCCTTCCTTCTCTACGCGCTCTTGCACCATTTGGTAGTAGCGCTCGCCGACGAGATTCTTGCCGATGACGGGCGGATCGAGGACGGTGAACCTCACGTTCAGCACCGGCTCTGAGCCGCTGCCGCCAACCTCGTCGGCCTTGAGCACCAGTTGGCCCAAGGCGCCGACGGCCACCAAGTCCCGCCAGGTGTGGGGGGCAAACTGCTTTAGCGGTCGCCGCTTGCGCACTTCGTACGCTTTGACAATGCCGACAGCGCGCCCGACCGTACGGCCGGCCTCTAAGATGGTGGCGTTCTCGGCCACCGCCGTCACCGTCGCCCCGCTGATGCCGTCGACGCGGGTGTAGCCCTCGTGCGGCTGGTCGCTGATCAGAATGCGGTCACGGATGTCCTTGCCCACGTATTGGGCCACGAAGTCGTGGATCACCTGTTCGGAGAGCCCGATCAGCACGATCGGCTCGGCGTGCTGAACGATCTTGACGCCCACGATCTTGCCCGCCGGATTGATGCCGACCAGGGTATTGATCGAGTGGCCGGAGTAGCCCGGGATCTGGACCAGATCGTCGGTGACAAAAACGTATCCGAGTAGGCTGCGTCGCTCCTCGGCACCGGGGCCGTAGCCCTCCCAGTAGCTGTCTTTGCGCTCGAACTCGGTCGCCTCAGGCAGCACGTCAGCTGGCTGGTAGTCGTACTTCTTGGTACCGAAGGCGACTTGTGCGTGCGCCTTGGCCAGCCCCCAGGGGCTGGCGGCTAGGAGCGCCAACAGCAGGCGTGCCGCCAAGACGGTCGTAGTCCTCATTACTGTCACTGCTCTCTTGACTGGGAATTACTGCGCGGCGAGTGCGCCGAGCTTAGGCTGCGAGCACAACCAACACAAGGGGTGGCACTGCAAGCAAGGTAAGGCCGGTCCTTCGTCGCGGCCAAAGACTGTTGGTGAAAAGAAGAGGCGGGAGCCCGTCGGCCGCTGGCCGACCGGGTCCCGCCTCATTCAACGGGCGACCGCGGCTAGACCTTGGCTTTCACCATCAGTCGCATGCGCATTTCCAGATGCAACGCATGGCAGAAGTTGGTGCAGTAGATCCAGTGGACGCCGGGCTTGTCGGCCACGAACGTCACTGAGCGGGTCTGATACGGTCCGACGATGAAATTGATGCCGTAGTTGGAGACCGCGAACCCGTGCGTCAGGTCGGGGATCTCGTCGTTGTTGGTGACAATGAACGTCACCTCGTCGCCCTCGTTCACCTCCACCGTCTGGAGGCCATAGACGGGCGCGTTGGCGGTCATTTTCACAGTCACCTTCTTGCCGTCGCGCTCGATCGAGCTCTTCGTCGTTGCCTGCGGGTGCTCGTCCATGCGCACGCGGTGCACGACTTTGGGCTCGATGATGTCGCGGCGCACGATGATGCAGTCGTGGGGCTCGACGTAAGCGGAGTGGTCATGCAGCAGCTTCATCTTGTCGCCGGTGATGTCGATAAGCTGATCGTTCTCCGGCTTGATCGGTCCGACGTTGATGAAGCGGTCCTTCGAGATCTTGTTGAGAGCCACCAAGTACTTGCCGTCGGCTTCCTTGGTTTCGGCCATCGAAGCCATGATGTGGCCGATCTGGTAATGGATGTCCAAGCGGTCCACCACCGCCGTCGCGCCCGGGGAGGGGTTCTTGTAGATGTCGATGGCCTTCTGGATGTTCCACTTCACCACCTGGCTGTCGATGAACAGCGAAGTGTAAGCATTGCCGCGGCCATCGAAGGTCGTGTGCAACGGGCCCAGACCGATCTCCGGCTCGCCGATGACGCAGTCGCGCGGTTGGATCTTCCCGTTGAAGGCGTCCTCGATCTTGCTGATGTCGATGACACTCGCGGTTGGGGAAACCTTGCCGGAGGCGATGGCGTATTTGCCGTCCGGGCTGACGTTGACGCCGTGCGGGTTCTTGGGGATGGGGATGGCCAGAGTGAAGCCGGAATCGGGGCCGCCCTGCAACATCTTCACGCCATCGACCACCTTGTACTTGTTGTTGGCCAGGGCCTCCTTGATGCGGCCCCAGTGGAAGACGACCAGGTAATCGCGGTCGTTGGCGAGCATTTCCGAGACGGTGGCGCCGTTCTCGGTATTGTAAGAGGTCGCGAAGGAGTACCGGCCTTGGTAATCGACGTTGGCGAGGTCGAGGTTGTGGGGCACCAGGATCTGCGCCACCACCTCCATCTTGTTGATGTCGATGATGGTGTGCATGCCGGGGTACTTCTTGGAGTCAAAGTAATCGCCCTTGCCGTCGTTGGGCAGCGGCACCTGAAACTCGCTATTGAGGATCAGCCACTCGGTGACCGGGGCGCGCTGGGTGAAGAGGCCGTGGGCGCCCTGGATGTGCGGCACCTGCATGATGGCGTCGGTTTCGAGGGTGTCGATGCGCACGCGGGCGACGCGGTTGTTGATCTTGTCGTTCACGAACAGGTAGCGGCCGTCGTAAGTGCCGTCCTTGTACGAGCCGTGCACGTGGTGGGTGTCGCCCTGGATGACGCCCTTCAGCAGTACCTTGCTCTCGTTGGTAGTGCCGTAGCCGGTACCGCTGTCGGCGTTGAACACCGGGATGCGTTTGATCTCATTGCCGGATGGAACGCCGATGACGCGGATTTCGCCCGACTGCCCGCCGCTCCAGAACCCGTAGTAGTCGTCCAACTCACCCGGGTGCACCTCGGTGCGCAGCTGCGTCTTGGCAGCTTCGACCGAGGGGGCGAGCGAGCCGCCGGTCACAATGAGGGCGAACACGAACCCGCCGATGCCACCGATGAGGAGAGCGGGGTTTACACGCCTGAGGGCCTTCCAGCCTTTGGTTAACATTGCGGCCTCCTTACGCTGTCCGTCGTGAACCGATTCCGCCGAGGGGTTTTCGCCGGCTTACTTGGCGGCCACCCGCGGCCCCGGCCCCTGCTTCATCAGCTCCAAGCAGTATGAAACCACATCCCACTTTTGCTTTTCTTCCAACACGTCCGCAAACGAGGGCATCGGGGTGCCATCCATGCCGGTGACGAAAGTCCGATAGATCTCCTTGGCTCCGGTGCCGCCCTTGAGCGGCCCCGAAGTGAAATCAAAGGGTACGATCTTGTCGCCCCAGTTGTCCTTCAATCCATCAGCCGACTCGCCGTCGCCACGGCCTTCGGCGCCGTGACACTTCACGCACCCGGCATCCGTGAACAGCTCCTTGCCGGCCTTGACCGACTCGGGTGTGCCGACGTAGTCGGGCACGTTGTCGATCTTGATCGGCTCGGCGGGCTTGTACTCCGCCCACTTCGGCGAGAACGTCTTGACGTACGCGATCACGGCCTTGCGGCTCTCGAGCGGGACATCGGCGTGCGAGGGCATGCCCGAGCGCGCAACACCGCCGGTCACCGTGCGCAACAGATCCTCATCGGTCGGCAGCGAGCCCGTCGGTGTGCTGCGGAACTTGAACATCCCGGCGGTGAAGTCACGCGGGTAGATGGTGACCACCACCCCGTTCTTCTGCGCCCGGTGCACCACCCCGATCAACCCTTTGCCGTCGCCCTTGGCGCCGTGGCAGATGACGCAATAGCGGTCGTAAACCTTCTTGCCTTCTTCCACCAGCTGCTCGTCGCCGGCGCGCGCCAGGCTCGGGAGCGCCGCCACCAACAGTCCGGCGGCGATAACAATCCCCTGCCGCCTTTCGATGCGCCTCACGGTATGTCGATTTCTTGACCACATCATGTGTGTAGCCCTCCTCTCTCACTGGTGGACACCTACCGCACCTGCTGGTCACACCGCAGAGCGGTGCCCACTATACCTGCTCGGTCTCATGCCCGCCATGCTCCGCCCTTGCCTGCCGGCAGCTCTAAACCGGGCGCACCGTAGTCTTCCTCGCTGATGATTGTCAATAAGCGTTTTCTCCGTCGCGCAGGTCAAACTTGGCGTCGCTCTCGACGCCGGCCGGCCACCGGCTCGATGCCAGGCGGCGGCGGTCCTGATCCAGGATTAGGGCGGCTGAGTGTGCGCTGCGCTCAACTAATGCCACGCCCTCGGCTGGCGACATCACCAGCACGGCCGTCGCCAGACCGTCGGCTTCCGTGGCAGTGGGGGCTAGGACTGTAACGCTCGCCGCGCCCTGCGCCGGCATCAGGCTGCGCGGGTCGATGATGTGGTGGTAGCGCACGCCATCCACTTCAAAATACCGCTCGTAGTCGCCTGAGGTCGAGACTGCACCACGTGACAGCTCGACGACGGCCAGCGGCGGGGTGTCTGCCTGCGGGGGGCGCACCGCGATCCGCCAGGGACGATCGTCGGGGTGTTTTCCGAACACACGGATGTCGCCGCCGATGGCGGCCACGCCGCCTCGCGCGCCGCTTTGCTCCAGTACTTCGGCCACGCGATCCGCCGTGTATCCCTTGCCGACGCCACCGAGTCCGAGCGCCATACCCGGCTGCGCTAGAGCGATGGTCCGCTGATCCTCACTCAGCACGAGACCGCGGAGGTCGGTGAGTGGGCGGAGCGCCTCGAGCTCTGCGGCTGACGGCACGCGCGGGTGCTCAGGTATGCCCCAGAGTTTGATGACCGGCTGCAACAAAGGATTGAAAGCCCCGCCCGAGCGCGTGGCGATTTGTACCGCCGCCCGGGTGACCTCGAAGAGCTCGGGTGCGACACTCACCGGACCGGTGCCCGCCTGGGCGTTGAGCCGGCTGAGGTCGCTGGTGCTCTTGTAGTTGCTGAGCAGCTGATCGAGCCGGCTGACTTCGGCGAAACCGCTGGCGATGGCCCGCTCGGCCACGGCTTCATCGTCGATCGCCACCGTCAGCGTTACCACCGTGCCCATGTGCGGCTGGGAGCGCCGTACCACGACCTCGCCCGGGTTACGGGCGCACGCAGCCATCAGCGAGAGCAGCAGCACCAGCGAGCGCGGAGTGATCATCGATCGGTCCCACCTCCAAGCGACGATAGCACGTACCGGCGCTCTTGCCGCCAACCCGGCTGGGCCGCGGCCGGGGTGCTGGCCAGCCCGCGCGCGATGCGCTAAGTCTCTGCGTGGCTGAAGCCGCCCATGGCTCGCGCTTGGGTGAGTTCGCCATCAGGGTTTGTGAATGCAGATGTCAGATAGTTTTACCGCCAGCACCACGATCGATGAGGTCTTGCACGTCAATGCCGCCCTCAGCCGCATCCTGAACGCCCGCGGCATCGACACCTGTTGCGGCGGCAGCGCTACCCTCGCCGAAGCCACCGAGATCCGCGGCCTGGGGCTGGCTGAGTTGTTGGCCGAGCTCAATGCCGCCGCCCCTGCGGCGGCGGTAGCGGAGCAACCACCGGGTGAAGCTCCCGCAGCCGTGCGCAGCTGCACGCCGCCGGTGCCGGAAGAGGCGGCCTTGGCGGCGACTCCGAGCGGGGTGACTCAGCCCGTGCCGACTCCCAAACCGGCGCAATTCGTCCCCTTCTTCATTGCCAGTCTGCTGATCGCGCTCACCTTCGGCGCCACGCTCGGCATGTTGACGCTGGCGACAATGACGTTGCCGTGGAGCTTCATCGGCGCCGTGCCGGTCGGTATGGCCAAGATCGCCCACGGCTACTCCCAGGTCTTCGGGTTCGCCACGCTGTTCATCATGGGGGTCGCCTACCACATCATGCCGCGGTTTACCGGCAACCCGGTGGCCACTGTTGGCCTGGCCAAGGCGTCGTTCTGGTTACAAACCGGCGGGGTAGTGCTAATCGCCGCCGGCATGCTTATCGGCGCCCCGGTGGCCGCGCCGGCCAGAGTGCTGGGCTCGCTGTTGCTGCTGGCGGCGGCGACCGCATTCGGCAGCACCGTACACCGTACGCTCGCTGGTGGCACACCGACGCCGGAACACTTGGAGCGCTACTTGCGGGCGGGCTGCGTGTGGCTGCTGCTTGCCAGCGCACTCGCCTGTATCACCGCCGCCGGGGTGGAGGTCTTGCAGCCGGCGGTGTGGGAGACCGCGCTATGGGGCTTTGCTGCCTCGTGGATCTTCGGGATGAGTCTGCGCGTGTTGCCCGTGTTTCTCGGGCTGCCGCCGGCCCCGGGGCGTTACAGCGCCTGGTTGTTCGCGGGCTACCAAGCGGCGGCGGCGCTGTGGATAACGGTTTCAGTGGCCGAGGCTTGGTATCTGATACCGCTCGCGCGAGCGCTGGCCGGCTCCGTGTTGGGGGTTGCGGCGGCGACCTTCGTTGCGCTCATCGGTATTTTCGGCCCGCGGCTCGAACGTCGTGGCAGGAGCGAGCAGGGCTACGAGAAGTTCATGGTCAGCGCCTACGCTTGGCTGCTGGTAGCGCTCTTCTTCGCGCCGGGCTGGAGTGCCGCCGCCGCGCTACGTGGTGGCGCCGCGCCATCGTTGCTCCTCGACTTCGGCCGCCACGCCTTCACCCTCGGTTTTCTCACGCAGATCATTTTCGGCGTCTCTACCCGTATTATTCCCGTGTTCACCGGTGCTCCATTATGGAATCCGGCTTGGCACACGACGACGTATTTCTTGCTCAACGCCGCCGTTTTGGCGCGCGGCCTCGAAGTTGCGGTGGAGCTCGCGGGCTGGTCCGAAGCCTGGCCGTACATCTCGATCAGCGGTCCGCTCGCCGTCGGCGCCTTCGCCGCGTTCAGCGCCAACGTCATGTTGACCGTGCGCTCGCGCCCGCCGGTGGCCGCTGTCAGTGGCGGCGATCCCGTGGCTGATGCGCTGGTGGTAGACCTGCTCCAGGTACCCGGCGCGCTCGATCTCCTGGTGAGCCGCGGCTTTCGCCCGTTGCAGAACCCGGCGATGCGGGCCGCGATGGGCCGCACGCTGACGCTACGGCAGGCCTGCCGAATTCATGGCATCGACGTCACCCCGCTAGCAGCCGAACTGCGCCGCCTGGCGGCACAGCGCTCGTGAGCGTCGCACGCCGTCATCATCACCGCATTCAAGGAGCGAATGGAATCATGGCACACACGGCCCGCGAACATCTCGACCTCAACCTGCGCACGCCGCCGCCGCCGATCCTCATCCGCGATCCCTTTCTCGAGTTCCTCGGCCTGGTCGCGCCGGCCGAACCGGTGGCGGTCACCTTCGAGGACCTAGTCAAGGCCGCCGGCCATCTCTGCCCGACGGTGGCCGGCGCTTACCTGCTCATGCGCCACGGCTTGCTGGCGCTTTACGGCGAGCAGCCGGCGGTACGCGGCGACGTGCGCGTGACCGCTTACGGCGGGCCCACCGATTTCGGCTACGGCCCGATCTCACAGCTCGTGAATCTGGTGATCGGCGCGGCCCCGGAAACCGGCTTCGGCGGCCTCGGTCCGGGCCGCTTTCGCCGCCGCGGCCTGTTCGTCTTTCGCCCCGATGATCTGCGTCACAACGAGTTCGAGCTCGAGCGGCTCGATCGCGGCGAGGCCGTGCACGTCACCTACGAGCCCACCGTCGTCCCCGCGCCCAAGGACCTCGGCGCGGTCATGGGCCCGGCGCTGACCACCGGCGAAGCCGCCGCGGTCGAGCGCTTCCGCGGCCTTTGGCTCGGACGCGTGGCCGAGATTCTCGAAGCCGACGCGCGCGCCGTCAAAATCACCCGTAAGTAGCCGCGCCGCGCCATGATCAACATCGGCGACCCGCCGGCGAGCGATTTCAACGACCCGCTCGGTGTGCTCAGCGACTGTCACCGGCGAGTGGAGCACTTTCTGCAACTTTTGCTCACGGTGACGCAGCAGGCCCAGGGCGGCGAGCTGGCCCCCGATCAGCGCGCCGCCCTGGAAGCCGGGCTGCGCTACTTCGCCGAAGCCGCTCCCAAGCATACCAGCGACGAAGAGGACTCGCTCTTTCCGCGCTTGCGGGCCTGCCGGCACCCCGAGGTTCGCGCCGCGCTCGCCGTCGTCGAGTCCTTGCATGCCGACCACCTCCGCGCTGAACCCGCTCATCAAGTAGTCGACGAACTCGGGCGGCGCTGGCTGGCGGACGGTCGATTGCCGGCCGACTCGGTTCGAACCCTGAGCGAAACCCTGCGCCAACTCGCGGCTACCTACCAGCGCCACATCGCCATCGAAGACACTGAGCTCTTCCCGCTTGCCCGCCGCGCTCTCGACACCGCTGCGGTTGCCGAGCTGGGGCAGGAGATGGCGCGCCGTCGCGGTCTTCGCGTCGGTAGCGGGCCGCGCTGAGCGGCCCAGCGCAAGCGCTTGACTTCTTCGAGCGGTTGCTGGGAAACTCCGGCCCGGTGCTTAATTAAGGGCGCATGGGCATTCCGATTCGGGTCTTGCTGATCGATGACTCCGAGGACGATGCGGCCTTGCTGTTGCACGAGCTCGGCCGCGGCGGGTACGACCCAACCTGGGAGCGAGTGGATACGGCGCCGGCGCTGGCGGCCGCGCTGCAGCATGGGCAGTGGGACCTGATCACTTGCGACTGGGTCATGCCGCAGTTCAGCGCCCCGGCGGCGTTGGCGTTGATCCGGCAACACGGCTGCGACTTGCCCGTCATCATCGTCTCCGGTGCGGTCGGCGAGGAGATCGCGGTCAGCGCAATGCGCGCCGGGGCGCACGACTACGTCAGCAAACACAAGCTGGTACGTTTGGTGCCGGCGATCGAGCGCGAATTGCGCGAGGTCGAAGTGCGGCGCGCCCGCCGGCAGACGGAGCAAGCCTATCGCGCGGTGGTCGAGGAGTCGCTGCAAGGCCTGGCGATCATCCAAGGCTCGGCGATGGTGTTCGCCAACCCGGCCCTGGCCCGCATCAGCGGCGTCTCCGTGGCGGAGTTGCTGCAAATGCCGGTGGCGCAAATGGCCGAGCGCATCCACCCCGCGGAGCGCGCAGAGGTGGCGCGGCGCATGGAGCTGCTCTTAGCCGGCGTGCCCATCCCCTCGCGTACCGAGACGCGGATTGCGCGCAAGGACGGCAGCCTGCGGTGGTTCGAAACCCACACCAGCCGGATCGAGTATCAAGGCAAGCCGGCACTGCAGGTCGCCTTTCTCGACGTCACCGACCGCAAGCGCGCCGAGGAAGCACTGCAAGTTAGCGAGCGCCACTTCCGCGCGCTCATCGAGGGTGCCCTCGATCTGATCGGCATCCTCAATCCCGACGGCACCGTGCGTTACGTCAACCCGGCGCATACGCGGCTGCTCGGCTACTCCGCCGAGGAACTCATCGGCCGCAGGGTCTTCGAGTTGGTGCATCCGGAGGATCGGCAAGCGATTGTGGACGCCTTTCTGGAAGGCGTCGGTGAAGGCTTCACCAGCCGTTCGGTCGAGTTCCGCTTCCGGCACAAGGACGGTTCCTGGAAATCCTTCGAGGGCGTAGGCCGCAACCTCATCGCTGATCCGGTGATCGCCGGCGTGCTGGTGAACTCGCGCGACATCACCGAGCGCAAGCAGGCCGAGGCCGACCGCGCGCGCCTGAGCGCCGCGGTCGAGCAGGCGGCGGAGTTTATCGTCGTTACCGACCCGGACGGAACCATCCGCTACGTCAACCCCGCCGGTGAGCGGCTCAGTGGTTACAGCCGCGACGAACTGTGCGGCCAAAGCCCCGCCCGCTTCGTCTTCGCACCGATCGAGCCCGAGCTGCGCCAGAACTTGCGCGCCGCTTTGGCCCGCGCCGAGGTGTGGTCCGGCTGCCACGTGCAACAGCGCAAGGACGGCACGTCGTGTGAGGTCGAGCTGACGATTTCGCCGGTGCGCGACGCCTCCGGGCAGGTAATCAACTACCTCGCCATCGGACGAGATGTCACCCACGAACGGCAGCTGGAAACGCAGTTGCGCCAGGCCCAGCGGCTGGAGGCGATCGGACGCCTGGCCGGCGGTGTGGCTCATGACTTCAATAATCAGCTCACAGTGATCATCGGCTCAGCGCAATTCCTGCTCACCGGATTGGCCCCCGACGACCCCGGCCGCCAGCATGTGGAGCGCATCGCCGAGACCGCCGACCATTCCGCCCGCCTGGTCCGCCAGCTGCTCACCTTCAGCCGGCAGCAGCCGCTGGAGACTCGCCCATTACAGCTCGGCAATTTGCTCGCCGAGATGGCACCGGTCCTGCGCCTGCTCTTGAGTGAACAGATCTCTCTGCAAGTGAGTACGCTGTCCGAGCTGTGGCCGGTGCAAGCCGATCGGGTTCAGATCGAGCGCGTCATCATCAATCTGGCGGTCAATGCGCGTGACGCCTTGCGCAGCCGGGCGGAGCCGAGCGCGCATGCGGAAGCGAGTCCGGATGCAACGATTGTCATCAGCGCCACCAACGTGCAATTCGAGGCCGTACCCCCGGCGCTGAGCGAACATCTGCGCCCCGGCGCCTATGTACTGCTCGGCGTGCAGGACAACGGACCCGGCATGGAGGCGGCGGTGCGCGAGCGCATCTTCGAGCCTTTTTTCACCACCAAGGATCCAGGTCATGGCACCGGTCTCGGGCTGGCGACGGTGTTCGGGATCATCACTCAGCACGGTGGCCACATCACTTGTACCAGCGAACTGGGGCGGGGCAGCACCTTTCACATCTACCTACCTCGCGGCCAAATTGCCGACCTGCCGGCGCCGCAGCCGCATGCCGCCCAGCTGCGGCCTCGCAGCCCCCAGGAGCCGCGCACCGTGCTGATTGCCGAAGACGAAGACAGTGTCCGCGACGTCGTGCGGCTGGCGCTGGAGGAATCCGGCTACCGCGTCCTGGTTGCCCATGCCGCCGACGATGCCGTGGCGGCCGCTTCCGCCAACGGGGTTGCGGTTGACGTGCTGATCACCGACATGGTGATGCCGGGCGGCAGCGGCACCAAGCTCGCCCAGCGGTTGAGCCAGCACCACCCCGGCATGCGGGTGCTGTTCATTTCGGGCTATCACAATCGGGCCCTCGATCTCTCGGCGCTGCCGGGCGCCCGTTTTCTGCAAAAGCCGTTCGGTTTGGATCAGCTCCTGCAGGCGGTCGAAGAGCTGCTCGCCGGCTGATCTCGACCCTCGTTGAATAGTCGCGACCATCGACCCGGGCACCCGGCCTGGCGCCGGCGCTCATACGACTGAAGCCCGGTCTCCAGATGTGACGCCGAGGGCCGGGATGCGACCCCAAAATTCCCGGATGTCAAAGCCCGCTCTCAACCCGTCCTCTGTACCGTGGCTACCGTGCTGCAGATCGGGCCGCCGATGTTGAGGGTGGCACCGCAGTGGGCGTTGGCAACTTGCAGCGCGGCCGGCGCTGTACCGAGCAGCTGCTGGTGCACCCACCCGATCATGGCAACACCGGTGGCGCTGATCGGATGCCCCTTGGCGATGAGCCCGCCGGAGGTGTTGATCGGGCATCTGCCGTCACGGCGCGCCCAGCCCTCCATGAAGTACCTGAGCCCCTTGCCTGACTCGGCGAGGCCGGTGATCTCGACGGCCAACGGCCCCATCACCGAGAAGCAGTCGTGTACCTCTTGCAGTGACAGGTCCTGCGGCTTCGCGCCGGCCATCTGCATGGCGGCTGCGAAAGCGCGTCCGGCGCCCACCGGCTTGAGCAAGCTCTCGCCCCGCGAGGCCATCGATAAGCTGTCGGTCGCTTGGCCGAACCCCACCAGTACGGTGGCCGCCGACTTGCCCACCCCCAACCTCGCCAGCCCTTGGTCGTCGCAGACGATGATTCGAGCCCAGCCATCGGAGATCTGCGAGCACTCGAACAGCTTGAGCGGCAGCGGCGGATCGCTGAAGAGCCGGTGACTGGCCAGCACCGCCTCCTTGGTCACAGGTGCTCTGGGTTGGTGCATGTGCGCCAACGGGTTGTGCGAGGCGTTCTCGTAGAACAGCGGCGGGATGCAGGCGAACTCCTCCTCGCTGTAGCCGTACGCCTTCATGTAGCTATCCATGATGACCGCAAACGAGTGAGGGAACGTTAGCGGTGGGAACAAGTCCTCCTTGTGCGCGGCAGCGCCGAGCGCCTCGCCGACGACCTTGGAGTCGAGCTTGCCTTCGAGCGGGTGCATCTTCTCGACACCGATAGCGAGGGCGATGTGCGCCTGCTCGGCCAAGATGGCGGTGGCGCAGTCGAGCACTGCGAGGCCGCCCGAGTCACAGGCATTGGCGACCGCCTTGATGCTCTTGCCGGTGTATGCCGGGTCCATGGCGACCAGCCCGGCGATAAGTAGTTGACTATTCAGCGTCGGCGTCAACAAGCCGGCGATGGCGATGTAATCGATCGCGCGGCGGTCGATGTCGTCGAGGTCCTTCGCCCCCGCGTCGTCAATCATCGACTCGATCGGATAGTTGCCGAGATTGCCGAAACGGCTCTGCGCGTAACGGACGAGATAGATCTTCTTCATCGGCGCACCTCCCGCGGGTTCTTCTTGTGCCCAGCATGCTCGGACACAAGAGCCGGCTCACGGCATGACTGCCCTGATCTCGCCTCGTATTGAGCGAGTCACATTTGCGTGACTCCCCGGCGACCGCCCCAACGCGACATCCATTAGCGGGCGGCACCATCCCGGCCAGCCTTTCGCAGCAGAGCGCATTTCGCCGGGTGCTGCAACCGGCGTGCGCAGATGGCGGGCTATTGCTTCATCCGCATTCCCATCGCCGCTGGAATGAATCAAGACTACGGCGCGCAGATTAGGGTGAGCCCGTCCACGTCAAGTACCAGCTGCGGCGAGTTGACGTATGACTTGCTCACCGTAGCCAGGTTGACTCGCCCCGCCCCGGTCCAAGTGCCTCTTTGGCGCAGAGGGACTCGGATCGTAAAGGGCGCTGTGCACACGCCGATCTGTGTATCTACAACTGGTAGCTGCAGCCCGCTTGTGCCAGTTCGCCAATCGCGCAGGTCCTGTAATGCCGCCACCAGGCTGGCAGAGTTGGCCGGGTCGTAACTCTGTCGTGGTAATACGATGCGGATCGCATCGGCTACACCTATCTGTGGACACGTGGGCAGATTGGGATCGAGGTTGTTCAGACACGCCACCACCCTGAACCCACAGGCGGTAGCCTCTGTACCGAAATCACACGTCGGATCATTGTTGTGGCAAGTCTGGATTCCGTTGGGCCGGCCGCCCCGGTCTAGTGCGGGGGTGTTGTTGGGGTTAACCACGGCCCATTCGACAAGACACGAACGCTTATCATTCACGCCGCGACTCGCTCCGTTACCGGGAATCAGTTCGTAGTTGCAATTATTGTCGCAACCGTCGCCGTTGACGGCATTGCCGTCGTCGCACTGCTCGCCGCGGTTGAGTACACCATCGAGGACGCACGGCGGCAGCGTCGGCGTCGGCGTGCGAGTCGGTACCGGCGTACGCGTAGCGGTTGGCGTCCGGGTGCGGGTCAAGGTGGGTGTCTGCGTCGGGGTTAGACTGGCAGTTGCGCTTGCCGTCGGGGTTGAGGTCGGAGTTGCCGACGGTGTCTCGGTCGGGACTTGGCATACTGACCCGTCATCAGCTTGCCCGTTGCAGTCGTTATCGAGCCCGTCGCACACCTCGGCGCTTGGAGCTTGGTTCCCGTTGCACACCAGCGCCCCGCCGCTGCACGCTGTCGTGCCCGCGGAGCACACGCCGAGCAGACCGGTGTTGCACGCCGCGCCGCCGCCCGGGTTGCCATCGTCAACCTGCGCGTTGCAGTCGTTGTCGACCCCGTCGCAGACCTCGGCGCTGGGAGCTTGGTTCCCGTTGCACACCAGCGCCCCGCCGCTGCACGCCGTCGTGCCCGCCGCGCAAACGCCGAGCAGACCGGTGTTGCACGCCGCGCCGCCGCCCGGGTTGCCATCGTCGACCTGCCCGTTGCAGTCGTTGTCGACCCCGTCACAGATCTCGGCCGTCGGGTTCTGGCAGGTTCCGAGACAGATACCGCACGTGCACTGGTCGTTGCTGCTGTTCGGGTTCCCGTCGGCACAGGTTTGGCCGTTCTTTACCGGCAGCGTCGCGCAGCCACCGGTCGATGGATCGCACATGCCGGCATTGCACTGATCATCGAGGTTGCTGCAGTCGAGCGGGATGCCGGAGCAGTCACTGTTGGAGCACGTATCGTTCACGGTGCACGGGTTGCCGTCGTCACAGGCACCGGTGCCGGTGCACGGGATCACCGGTGCGGCTGTGGAGACGATGTAATTGTCGACTCGCTGGCCGGCCATAAAGCCACGTGGATCGGACTCGAATTCCACGCCGGTGGCGCCGGAGTTGGTCCCGCTAACCGCCGGTAGGCTGATCGTTGTCACCAGCAGGCCGTCCCAGGTCTTGAAGACCTGTAGTTGGTTATCGAGTACCACCCGCAGGGTAGCCGGGCTGCTGCCCTGGACCGACACCAGCATCGTGTGGAAAGCAGAGGCATTGAAGGCGGCCCGCCGCGCGCTCCGCGCTACGATGCCGTCGGGGATGACGGGGGTGGTGGTGTTCTTGGGAGCGACGCGAACTTCTCCGAAACTATCCAGCTCGACCCGAAAGCCGCTCGCCGAGCCGCCGCGCACGCCGTCCCCGGTGTACGCATTGCGGCTGCGGAAGTAGATATTCGCCGTCGTGGCATCGACGTCGCAGGCGTAAACGCCCCTATCGCCGGGACTCGCCTGCATCGGAACCAGTATGCTGGCCTGGATGTTTAGATCCTGTCCGACGTTGGTGCTGCTGGTGCAGCAGGTCGAAGTCGCGCTGACCTCGAACCCACCACCGCCGTAGTAGTTGCTGGCGTTGAGAACGCTGTTGTTTTCGATCGTCGCGCCGACCACGTTGCAGAAGCCGGTGCCTTTTAACCCGATATACCCCTTCGAGCCGGTACCGCCGAAGGCACTGTCACTCATCCCGAGCGAATAGTTCGGGTTTGCCGGATCATTGGCGGTGCCACACTGCGCTCCGGCGCTGCGATTGAAGCTGTCCGAAAACAGCACCGACGCCAGCGCCGGCGCAGAGCCGAAGGCGGCGGCGCAGAGCATCACCGCGGTGAGAACCCATGCTCTCGTTCGCGGCGCTCTGGCACCACGTGCTGATCGCTTTACTCGCCTGCTGCCCTGGTCGCGCGTCATGCCCGCCTCCTATGATCTAGCGTGATCTAGTGCCGGGCACGGAGCCCCGCAGTTTTACTGATGGTCGCAATACCCCAGCCGCCGGGCCAAAGCTTGAGGGACAGCTGAGGATTTCGTGAGGAAAGCGGGGAATTTCCATGGTAAGAAGACAGCGTGAGGGTACGGCGATGATTCGGGCCTTTGGGGAATTCGAGCTTGATGACGAACTGTTCCAGCTCCGGCGCAATCGCCGCGCCATCAAGTTGGAACCGAAGGCGTTCGACCTCCTGGCCTACCTGTTCACCAACAGGGATCGAGTCGTGGGCAAACAGGAGCTATTCGAGCGGCTGTGGCCGGGGCAGTTCGTCAGCGACTCTGCGTTGTCGTATTGCATCAAGGCGGTGCGCCAGGCGGTCGGCGACCGCGGCGATTGCCAGCGCGTGATCGCCACCGTACCCCGGCGGGGTTACCGGTTTGTCGCGCCGACTACCGAACTTGATCCCGCCGGCGCGGTCGCCGGCCAGCTCGCCAGCGGCGGCGAGTCGGGTTACACAGCAAACGGCAACTTCATCGGTCGCTCGCAGGTGCTAGCCACGCTGCAGCGGGCCTTGGCGACCACCGCCGCGGGCCGGGGCCAACTGGTATTGCTCTGCGGCGAGCCGGGCATCGGCAAGACCCGGACGGCGGATGAACTGGCCAGTCTCGCGCGGGCCCGCTCGGTGCGGGCGCTGATCGGTCGTTGCCACGAGGGCGAGGGGGCGCCGCCCTTTTGGCCTTGGACGCAGATCTTGCGCACGCATCTGCGGCACTTGGAGTCGGCGGCGCTGCCGGCGCTGTTGGGTCACGGCGCTGCCAACCTGGTGCAGCTGGTGCCCGAGCTGGCCGCCCGCCTGCCTGGGCTGGCGGGCGCGATCGCACCCGCCGAGACCGAGCAGGCTCGCTTTCGCTTGTTCGAGGGCGTCGTCAACTTGCTCGACGCCAGTGGTCGGACACAACCGCTGGCCGTCATCCTCGACGACCTTCACTGGGCCGACACCCCGTCGTTGCTGCTGTTGCAGTTCGTTGCCCGCGCAATTACGGACTCCCGCGTCCTCGTGCTCGCAACCTACCGCGACACCGACGTGCGACCGCAGCAAGCGCTGACCCACGCCCTAGGGGATCTAGTGCGCGCACCCAACAGCCAGCGCATCGAACTCGCCGGCCTCGAGGCCGGCGACGTCGCCCGTTTCGTCGAGCGGGTGCTCGGACAAACGCCGCCGGTATCACTGGTCAGCGCCATTCACCGGCAGACCGAGGGCAATCCGTTCTTCGTCACCGAAGTGGTCCGCTTCCTGAGCGCCAGCGGGCAACTCGCTCAGCTCGCCACCGGCACGCTGACGTTGTCAGTGCCGCCCACGGTCCGCGACGCCATCGTCCGGCGTCTCGGGCAGCTGTCGCCCGCCTGCCGCGCGCTGTTGGCAGGCGCCGCGGTCCTCGGGCGCGACTTCGATATTGCCCTGCTAGCCGAGGCCTCGGCGCTCGTCATCTCAGTAGACGAGGCCATACCCTCCCCGCGTGCCACGCTATTGGATCTGTTGGATGAGGCGCGTGCGGCCGGGATCATCGAGACTATGCCGCAACCGGTCGGGGCGTATCGTTTCGGGCATGCCTTGATCCGTGAGACGCTCTACGAGGGCTTGAGTACAGCCGAGCGAATCGCTTGGCACCAGCGAGCCGGCGAGGCCCTGGAGCATTCGTCCGAGCGCGACAGCGGCATCCGTCTGGCAGAGTTGGCGCACCATTTCACTGAGGCAGCCGTGGGCGGCGAGGTGCACAAAGGGGTGCATTACGCCGAGCGCGCCGCCGAGCAGGCGGCGATGCAGTTGGCGTACGAAGATGCCGCCAGCCAATACGAACGCGCCCTGCAACTAAGCGCGCTCGATCCGTCGCTCGCCGGCCGGCGGGGGGAGTTGCTGTTGGCCCTCGGGCACAACCAATGGCGGGCGGGCGAGCTGGCGCGCGCCCGCGCCACCTATCATGCCGCGGCGGTTGCGGCGCGGGCGGAGCAGGCGCCGGAGCGCTTTGCGCGCGCCGCGCTCGGTTACGGCGGTGGCTTTCGCGGCTTTACCCTCGGCACCATCGACCCGGTGTTGATCGATCTGTTGGAAGAAGCATCGGCCTTGCTGCCGGCACACGACAGCGCCCTGCGCGCGCAAGTGACCGCGCGCCAGGCGGTGGCGCTGTACGACCTGCCCAATTCGCTGCCGCGCCGCGATACGCTCAGCCGCGGCGCGGTCGAGATGGCCGAGCGCATCGGCGACAGCGCGGCCCAAGTCGGAACGCTGTCGTGCCGCCACTGGGCCATCTGGGGGCCGGATAATCTTGCCGACCGCACCGCCGCCGCCAACGCCATGGTCAGCCTGGCCGAGCGAGTCGGGGATCTCGAGATGGCGCTCCAGGCCCATCGCTTCCGGCTGATCGATGCCCTCGAAGTCGGCGACATCCACGCGGTGACACTGGACCTCGCCGCGTGTGCTCGGCTGGCCGAGCAGCTGCGCCAGCCATACTACGAATGGTATGTCCTCGGCTTTCGGGCTTTGCAGGCGTTTCTCGCCGGCCAATTCAGCGACAGCGAGCGCTTCTCGCAACAGGCGCTTGCGATCGGGCAACGGGCGCAGAGCAGCAACATCAGCCAGATGTACGGCGCGCAAATCCTCGCCCTGCGCCGCGAGCAAGGTCGGGTGGCGGAAGTCGAGCCCATGCTGCAAGGCCTGGTCGCCCAATTTCCGACCGTACCGTCATGGCGCTGCGGGCTGCTATACGCGCTTGCCGAACTCAATCGCGCCGACGAGGCCAAGGCCCAACTCGCCATTCTGGCGGCCGGAGACTTTGCCGGCATACCGCGCGACATGTTCTGGTTGGTGGCCATGGCGGGTTTGGGCGACGTCTGCGCCACACTCGGTGACGTTGCCCGCGCCGAGCTATTGTATCGGTTGCTCCTGCCCTTCCGCGACCGCAACGCCGTCAACGTCGTCGGTACCTGCACCACCTCGATCGCGCGACCGCTCGGCCGCCTGGCAGCGCTCATCGCTCGGCCCGACCATGCCCGCCAGCACTTCGAGGACGCACTGGCAATTGAAGGGGGAATGGGTGCGCGTCCGCTGCTCGCACACACACAGCACGACTACGCGGCGATGCTGCTGACTACTGGCGCCGCCAGCGACCGCGACCGAGCCCGCCAACTGCTGGCAGCGGCGGTGGAGAGCTACGAACAGATGGGCATGCACAGCTTCGCCCAGCGCGCCGCCCAGCTGGTGCCGCGTCCACAGCCTGCACGGCGCACCACCATGACCCGCCGCACCAAAGTAACCCCGCTGCGAAGACGCTAGGCCGAGAGCTGGGGACGCACGTTCTGAGATGAAGACGCGGCTAGGAGGCTGAGCGGGTTCACGGCCTCGCCCAGCCGGCGCATTCGCCGGCTGGTTCCTCAGGGCGATACGCCGGCGCGAAACACCTGGTACTCGAACTGATTGCCGCTCTCGCGCATGGTCGCAACCAGGACCAAGTTGCCGTCCGTGCGCACGTTGACCAGACCGTAGACCAAATCGAGCGCGAGCGGTGTCTGCCCGAGCGGGCGCAGCGCCTTACCTTTACCTGGCGGGTCGAAGCGCGCAGCCGCGGGTTTGACCTTCGCGACCGCCTTCTTATCACCGCTCTGGTAGTCGAACTCGAAGGCATCCGCATACCCGAGCGCAACCGAACGGGCCAGCTCGGTTGAATACAGCAACGGCGGCTGGACGGCTCCGTCCGGCGCGAGGCTTTCACGGCCGTAGCGAGCCGACGCCCCCAACACCCGCGGCCGCGGGTGGGCGTAGCTTTCGTTGTCACCGCTTGAGATTACCGTTGCGCGTGCGGCCATGGCCTTGACGAACTCCAAGTCGATATCATCGGAGCCGTGATGGCAGCCCTTGGCGACGTCGGCGCTGAACTCGTCATTGGAGACGTAGCTCAGGAGCAGTCGCTGGGCGGCGGTGTTGAGGTCGCCGGTGAGCAGGATGCGGCAGGCACCATATTCGACCCGCATAACAACCGAGTGACCGTTGCGGGTCACCGAGGCACTGCCGAGGTCGCGCAGGCCGACAGCGTCGGCGTCGAGGCGTTCCGCAATCGGGCCGAGCACTCGTATAACAGAGGCACCCTGCTCCGGCCGGTAGCCCGGCAGGTACTCGTCGGCGGCCGACAGCCGGCTCACGTGTTTGGGCACTTTGCCGACCAGTGCCGCGCAGCGGGCGAAGTCGCCATCGAACGGGCGCGCCGGGTTACGAAAGTCGTCCTTGCCGTTGAGCAGCTCGGTAATGAACGTGCCGTCGCGGTCGATGCCACGATGGCCGCGCGGGAAGGGGACGACGCTCCCCGATCGGGTCTGGCCGAGCGGGTCGGCGCCGCGGAATCGCCCCATGCCGTTGTGGTACAGATTGTCCACCGACACCGCGAAGGTGCGCTCGGGCCGCGAGCCGGCGGCGGGGAGACGACCGCCGAGAACGTTGATGAGGCCGCCGTAATGATCGTAGTCGGCGTGCGTCATGATGACGTTGTTCAACGTCACCGCCGTCTGTCCAAGGTCGGTCAGAAACTTCCAGCGCAGGAAGTTCGGCGCCCCCTTCTTGGTGTCCTGGTCCTCACTGGCAATCCCGGCGTCGATGAGGTGCCAGCGGCCATCCGGCGTCTTCATCAGCACGCCGTCGCCCTGGCCGACATCGATCACGTACAGCTCGAGCAGCGACTCGTCGCCGAGATGCTGATTGCCGATTCTGCCCTCGACGCCGCGCGCTCGTACGACACTGTCCTTGCTGCCGACCTTCACCACCTCACAGGCGTCGCCCCAGAGCAGCTGCACGCGCCCACCGGCCTTGGTGACGAGGTACTGAGCCATGCTCTTCACATAACGCACTGCCATGCCGTACTCCTTTCGTTGAATTCGTGCTTCCACAAAAGGGCCGCCAGCACACACCCCGTTACTTCACTTGCTGTCGATCGACCCACACGCTTGCGCGAGCTTACTGCCGGACTGGGGCGCGCGCAAGCGCGGCAAAGACCTTGGCGGATTGCCGATCTATGGCGGCGACCTATGGGACTCATGCAAACTCGGTCTTTGATCGGCGTTGGACCATCTGCGTATACGAAGATCAACCATTATCACTGGGGCGTTGTTCTCGGTCAGGGAGGAAGTATGACCAGCGCGATCGACTATATGCTGATTTCAACCGATGACCACATCATCGAGCCGCCAGACGTGTGGCACGGGCGGTTGGAGGCCAAGTACCAGTCGCGCGCGCCGCAGATCGTCGAGCTCGACGGCGAGGAGCGTTGGGTCTTCGAGGACCAGAAGCTGATCAACACCGGGCTGTCAGTGATGGCCGGGAAGAAGTACGAAGACTACAACCCGAAGGCGGCGCGCTTCGCCGACATGCGACCCGGCTGCTACGATCCCAAGGAACGGCTCAAGGATATGGACCTCGACGGCATCGAGGCGCAAGTGCTGTTCCCGAGCACGCCCGGCATGGCCGGGCAGACGTTTTCCGAAGCCAACGACAAGGAGCTGGCGCTACGCTGCCTGCAAACTTACAACGACTGGCTCGCCGATAGCTGGTGCGCGCCGAATCCGCGGCGGCTGATCGGGCAGACGATCGTGCCGCTGTGGGATATGAGGCTGGCGGTCGCCGAGTTCCAGCGCGGCTTGAGGCTCGGTCACAAGGCGCTCTCAATGCCGAACGATCCGCAGAGTATGGGCTATCCGCGGTTGTCCGACCGGTACTGGGACCCGCTGTGGGACACAGTCGAAGAGGCGGGCGTCCCGGTGTCGATGCACATCGCCTCGGGGACACAGAAGCGCTGGTTCCCACTCACACCGGGTGAGGGCTCGCCGGCAACAGTATTCATCACGGTCGGACCGACAGCCAATTTCACCGTCATTGCCGACATGATCTTCAGCGGCCTGTTACACCGCCACCCAAAGCTGCGTTTCGTCTCCGCGGAAGGCGGCATCGGTTGGATCGGCTATCTGCTGCAACGCGCGGACGAGGTCTATCACAAGCATCGCCACTGGAGTAAGCCGCCGATCACCGAGAAGCCGAGTTTCTACTTTCGCCGGCAGATCTTCGCCAACTTCCTCGACGACGCCGTCGGAATCACGGCGCGCCACCACATCGGCGTCGACAATCTGATGTTCGAGGTCGACTATCCGCACAGCGACACGACCTTCCCGAACTCGCGCCGGATCGCGAGCGAGCGCTTCAGCGAGGTGCCGGCCGGCGAGGCCCGCAAGATCTTTCGCGACAACGCGATCCGGTTGTTCAAGCTCGATCTGGCGTGAGCGATTGGCGATGGACGGAGCGTTGCAAGGATTCAAGGTCCTCGAAGTCGCCCAGTGGTGGTTCGTGCCGGCGGCGTGCGCCGTGCTGGCGGATTGGGGCGCCGGCGTGATCAAGATCGAGCACCCGGCAACCGGCGACCCGCAGCGCGGCCTGGCGGCGATGGGCTGGAAGTCGAAGGAAGGCAACGTCGACTTCATGATGCAGCAGTCCAACCGCGGTAAGCGCAGCGTCGGCCTCGACCTCGCGACGCCCGACGGCCGCGAGCTGCTCTACCGGCTGGCGCGGGACAGTGACGTGTTCGTGACCAGCTTCCTGCCCGATGCTCGGCGCCGTCTGCAGATCGACGTCGAGGACATCCGCGCCATCAATCCGAAGATCGTCTACGTGCGCGGCTCGGGCCAGGGGCCGCACGGGCCGGACTGCGAGAAGGGCGGCTACGACGCCACCGCATTCTGGTCGCGCGGCGGTCTCGCTGCCGCGCTGACACCGGCGGCCGCGGACGAACCGGTAATGCAACGGCCGGCGTTCGGCGACTCGATCGGCGCGCTCGCGTTAGCAGGCGGCATCACCGCGGCCTTGCTGCGGCGCGAGCGCACTGGCACCGCTGCCGTGATCGACGTCTCGCTACTCAGCACCGCCATGTGGGTGCTGGCGCCCGATATCGTGGCCTGCAAGCTGGTCGATCCGGCGCGTTGGATGCCGCCATACCACCGCGCCACCCATTTCAATCCGGTCGCCAACGCCTACCCGACCAAGGACCGGCGCTGGATCATGCTGGTCATGCTGCAGGCGTCACGGCACTGGCCGGACTTCTGCCGTCACATCGATCGGCCCGACCTGATCGACGACCCCCGGTTCGCTAGCGACGCAGCTCGCTTCGAAAACCGCGCGGCGTGCATCGCCGAGCTCGATAAAGCCTTCGCGGTGCGGCCGCTCGATGAGTGGCGGGTAAAGCTCGCGACCATGGAAGGCGCGTGGGCACCGATGCAAACACCGGCGGAGATACTCGACGACCCGCAAGCAATCGCCAATGGCTACCTTCCCGAGGTCGATGGCGGCGACAAGGGCAAGTTCCAACTCGTCGCTAGCCCGGTGCAATTCGACGAGCAGGTGCCCACCCTGCGCCCGAGTCCGGAGATGGGGCAACACACTGAGGCAGTGCTACTCGAACACGGACTCTCGTGGGACGAGATCGCCGCCCTCAAGGCGTCGGGCGCGATTCTGTAACGCTCTCGGAGGGCAAGCGCACGGCTGCGCAGAGACCGCAATCGTGCGGGAGAAGCAGCTGAAGAAGTGGCGTCGCGCCTGGAAGATCGAGCTGATCGAAGCTCAGAACCCGGACTGGCGAGACCTCTATGACCTGATCCTGCCCGAGAAGTGTTCGCTGGACACGGTGACGTGAGATGTTAGGGTCCTTCAGCAAGCTTGGCAAAGACTTTGAAGAACTCGGCGATGTCGTCCATGCGTGGCAGCCCG